>MWCM01000001.1 GCA_002070055.1 bacterium ADurb.Bin212
TTTGGAAATGGTTTATGGCGATTCAGATAGCGGATGGGATTCGAAAGGCGGAGTCACGACTGGTGACGAGCCGGGGTAGCAGAATTTTTCAGCAGAAAAATATCTGTGACCGAATCCCACACTCTCCGCCAGATATTTGGAAGCGTGGCAGAGTGGTCGAATGCGGCGGTCTTGAAAACCGTTAGAGTCGTAAGATTCTCAGAGGTTCGAATCCTCTCGCTTCCGCCAAAATTATTTAGTGTCTGTGCTTTAGAAGGGAGGGTAAAGTGCCTGATAATAGTACATTACAAACTGACGAAAAACCTGTTTTTACGTGGAAAGCTGCAGAAACTGCTAGCTATAAAAAAGATACCTTGTGGTTTGTGCTAATTTCTTTAGCTGCGTTAGCACTGATTGCTTTTTTCGTCTGGGACAAAAATTGGACTGCAGCTGGGGTAATTGCAGCAGCCGCTTTTGCACTAATGTCGTTTTCTAGAAGCACTTCCAGAAAAATTACATGTGATTTGTATCGTTCGGGAGTTGTAATAGACGGCAAAACTTACAGATATGCAGACCTAAAGTCTTTCTGGATGATTTATGGCCAACATCCTGCAGCCAGATTTTCTAAGCCTGGTAGGCTATCAATGCACATAAACATGCCGATCGCAGAAGAAGATCCGGAGCAGATTAGACTTTTTTTGTCTAAGTATTTACCGGAAGAGGCCGACAAGGGAGAAGATATCTCAGATGTTTTAACTCGTTGGTTTAAGCTGTAGAAGAATAAATAATCATTCTGAAGTTCAAGAAACCAATAAAGCTGACCCAACTAGCTAATAGTTGGCCCCTGAATTGTGCGCCCGTAGCTCAGTGGATAGAGCGTTCGGTTGCGGTCCGAAAGGTCGCAGGTTCGATTCCTGCCGGGCGTACCATGAAAATTAAAGGGGTGATAGTATAAAATAGAAAAGCATCAAACCAAGATAAAAGAGAATCGAACCGTGAAGGGGGTCGGGGAAACAGTTGTTTCCCTGTTGCAGGAAAATACTAAAAACCGTCGGTTTTTAGAAGCGAAGCGTGTGAAATTCCTGCCGGGCGTACCATAATAATTAAAATTTAAAAATCAAAACTTAGGTTTCGATTAGAGATTAAAAAAAGTTTTTAGACGAAAAGTTAAAAGAAAAATATTTCGGAATTGACATAGGCTAGAATTGAACATGCTGAGCTGTTAATCGATATTCTTCATGCATAATTCATTTTTCAAACCCATATGGAATATCAAAAGCACACACTAAAAAACGGACTTAGAATTATTATTGTCCCCAGAAAAGACACCGAAGCCGTAGCAGTATATCTGGGGGTTGGTGTTGGTAGCCGTTACGAAAAAGAGCATACTGCCGGTATTTCACACTTTGCTGAGCATATGTGTTTTAAAGGCTCTAAAAAACGGCCATCAGCACTTGAAGTATCGGAATTTATAGAAGATATCGGCGGAATCGTCAATGCTTACACATCCAAGGAGCACACCTCATATTATGTCAAGATTGCTTCCACTCATCTAGAAAGAGCTTTTGACTATTTGGCAGACAATTTAATCAATCCGCTCAATGACCCAGTTGAATTTGAAAGAGAGAGAGGGGTAATAATTGAGGATCTCAAGATGCATAAAGATCGCCCCATGGAAGAGGTGGCGGAGCTTTTTGAGGAGGCCTTATTTACCGAAACAAACCTCGCTCGCAGAATTGGTGGCAGCGTTGAAAGCGTTTCAAATATCACCCTAAAAGACCTGAATGCCTTTGAATCTGACTACTATTTTTCAGAAAACTGTGTTCTGGCTGTCGTTGGTGATCTTAATGGAATGAGTGAGTCGCAAATTGTGAGCATGGCTGAGAGATATTTCTGTTTTGATAAAGGAGATAAGTCTAAAGCAAAGCATTCTGGAACCTCAGATCAGTTCAAAATTATCAGCGATGCTAGGCCAATTGAACAAACTAATATAATAATCGGTTTTGGCGGCCCAAGTTTGTTGGCAGAGGATAGATATGCCGCCAAAGTTATGGCTATGGTTTTGGGCGGAGGGATGTCTTCCAGAATGTTTACTGAGGTCAGAGAAAAGAGAGGTTTGGCCTACGCAATTTTTTCCAGTTGCCAAGGTTACTCTGACACAGGGATGATATATACGCAAGCAGGAATTGCCAATAATAATCTGTCGGAATCAATAGAAACAATAATCAACGAATATAAGAAGATGGTTGAGAGCAAGATTACAGAGCAAGAGCTTAGTAGAGCAAAAGAGATGATAAAAGGAGGTCTCTTAATATCGTTAGAAGATTCGGATGAAATAGCTGATATGCTAGTTTCTATGGAACTTGACCAAGGCAGAATTTTGAATATTAAAGATGTTATCGCGAGGGTTGAGGCTGTTTCTGTTAACGATGTTTCTAAGATCACAAACAAATACTTTGATTTCAAGAAGATGTTGGTATCTGTGGTCGGCCCGCATGTAACGGAACAAAAAATCGCATCAATTATTGAGAAAATTAATATCTAAGGAGCCATTATGCAGCCCAAAAAGAAGAACCCTTCGATCGAAAGATCTTTTGTTTTAGTAAAGCCTGATGGTGTACAAAGAGGGTTGATAGGCGAGGTAATCAGCCGTTTAGAGAGCAGGGGCTTAAAAGTTATTGGTCTAAAGATGGTTCGCCCGAGCTTGGAGCATGTCGATTCGCACTATCCACAAGATGAGGCATGGATCGAGCGGCTTGGCCACAAGGGCTTTACGGTCTTTGAGGAATATGGCATAGATCCAAAAGAGTATATGGGAACTAACGACAAAAAAGAGGCCGGCAAGATGGTTAGAAAGTGGCTTGTTGATTATTTAACAGAAGCTCCCGTGGTTGCAATGGTGATTGAAGGGGTTCACGCCATTGACATGGTTAGGAAAATTGCAGGTAATACCTTGCCGAGTAAAGCCGATATCGGCACTATAAGAGGCGATTATTCAGTGGATTCTCCAGCTGCAGCCAATCTTGAGGGTAGAGCAATAAAAAACATTATGCATGCTTCAGAGACCCCACAGGAAGCCGAACACGAAATCGCTCACTGGTTTGCTCAGGAAGAGATATTTGAATATCCTTTGGCTCATCACGCAGCTATGTATTCGAAGTTATAATTAAAATTTTTTGAGATTAATATATTAGCCGGTGTCCGGGTGTTAGGTCCCAAAAATATGATATATTTTTTGGCTGCGACTAGCGCATTTTTTCTCTCATTTGCCTTAACGCTGATTACAATACAGCTTGGCTATCGTTTTAATCTGCTCTCTAAACCCAGAAAAAGAGACATCCATAAAAAACCTGTTCCCAGGATAGGCGGGGTGGCCATATTTACCTCTTTTTTGCTCGTTTCGTTGGTGTATTTTTTGCTTATCCATCCTGACTATCGTTTAAGCAACTTTCTATCCTCCGGCGTCGACAAGCAACTTATTGGAATATGGTTTGGGGGGGTGATTATTACATCCTCTATGCTTTTAGACGATATTTTTGGACTACGCGCCTGGCAGAAATTTATTTTCCAATTCGCCGCCGTTGTTTCTGTGATCGCTTCGGGCATAGGTATCGACCATCTTGCCAACCCGTTTGGTGATGCTCTTAACTTGAATTCCGTTTATTTACCAATAATTAATTATAAGGGTATCACTTACCATTTCTCACTGTGGTCGGATATTTTAACCTTGATTTGGATGATCGGCATGATGAACGTAATAAATTTTGTCGACGGAATAGACGGTTTGGCTTCCGGGTTATCGGTAATAGCCTCCGCCACAATTTTCTTTGTTGCAATTGGTAGCGGTCAGCCAGCTCTAGCATTACTCGCGATAATCTTGGTTGGTAGCTCCTTGGGGTTTTTATCATTAAATTACCCTCCTGCGAAAATATTTATGGGAGATTCCGGTTCGATGTTTCTTGGGTTTATGCTTGGGGTAATGCCGCTTCTTTCCGGAGGAAAATTAGCCACAGCTTTCTTAGTTTTGGGGTTCCCAATACTCGATGGTCTAATTGTTGCTGGCGGAAGATTACTAAGGGGCCAAAACCCCTTCAATACTCCGGATAAAACCCATTTACATCACCGATTCATCTCGGCCGGATTTAGTAGGCGCAAGGCCTTGTGGAGCATGTGGCTGATTGCTGCGGCTTTTGCTTGGGTAGCACTTAGATCTAACACTTTGCAAAAAATTGAGGCATTTGTGGCACTGATTATTTTGTTGGTTGTTATGATCCAAATCTTGAATTATCGAGCAAAGAAGAACAAGGCTTGAGTGTTGAATTGTTAAAAGGCTAAATTGTTGGGGGGAGAAATGATACAAAAATATCTTCAGTTGAATGACCTTGATTCTTATAAGAAAGCATACAAACTATCTAATTATGTCTGGGAAATTGTCATAAAATGGGATCATTTTGCAAAAGACACAGTAGGAAAACAATTTGTAAGAGCGGTTGATTCAATATCTGCGAACATAGCCGAAGGCTTCGGAAGATACGGGAAAAAGGACAAAATATGTTTTTACAGATACAGCCACGGATCCGTCAAGGAAGCTTTGGATTGGAATGAAAAGGCAAAGGCAAGAAATTTGATTGCAACAGAGCAATATGAAAAAATATATGAGGCACTGTCGGGCTTGCCACGTTCCATAAATAATCTGATTAAATTTACTCAATCAAAATTAGACAAATAACAATTTATCAATATAGCAATTTAACAATAGGCTGACAGCTAGCAGCTGTAAGCCTGCGTCTTACTATGAAAGAATTCACATTCGATGGGCAGAGGGCAGATGAAAGTGTTGAAGAAGCGGTAAAAAACCACCCTTTTATTTTGTTCATACCGGGTCTTAAAAGCATATTACTTCTTGTAGTGCCGGTGGCGGTGTTACTGTTTTGGGGTGCTACTTCAGTGTTCACATTCACGGCTTTTGTCGCAGTTTTGGTCGCCTTTGCGATTTTTAGTAAATCATTTTATGAGTATAGCGCCAGCGTGTTAATTGTTACTAATCAAAGGGTAATCTATTTAGATCAAGAGGGATTTTTTAAAAGAAGAATTATTGAAACCAATCTTGATAAAATTCAAGATGTGGCAAGCGACACAAGTGGCGTTCTGCGCACTACTTTGGATTTTGGTGATTTAATTATTCGCACTGCTGGCGCCGGCAAGGGGAGCGAGATTGTTGTAAAAAACATTGCTTCGCCTTACCAAGTCCAACAGGCAATTACAAAAAGAATATAGGTTAATTAGTGTATTTACCCGAACTACTACGTTTTAATGTATAGAGCTATTACAAGTAGAAAAGAACTACTTGGTTTCTATGTTTTTATTGCCTACTAATTCTTTTAATTTCGCGCGCAATACAGGACAGATGTCAACACGCGTTTTGGTTTTTATCTCTTTGTAGCCGTGTCCGTTGTTGGGCACATTAATTATGACAGGAGAGTTTCCGGGGAATTCGGATAGCAGCTGTTTTAAATTGGAAAAAAGAGACTTGTCTGCTCCTTTTTCAATTGTAACAATGAGTGTTTGCAGAATGACTTCCCTTGGCTCCTTTTTATCCAAATACAACTCTCGCTTCCCGTTTGAGTTTTGATTGTTTGAATTTGTTTCGTATTTATTCCCTCCCCATTGTTTTTTCTTGGCTCTTTTTTCGAAATCGGGGATTGTTAGCTGTTGTCCAATCTCATAAACTGCCTCAGCCAGTATTTTGGCGGAACCATCTTTAAAGTTAATATAACCATCAACTGCTACTACCTTGTCCGGTGTAAATATATCGGGGTTTTCGGCAAGAACTTTAGGAAAAGCCAATACCTCAATATTGCCCCCTAAATCTTCCATTCTGGCGAATGCCATCTTTTGGTTGGATCGAGTCATAATGTTTTGAACAGAGGTGAAAATGCCGGAAACTCGAACAAATTCGTTCTCCATATGTGTGTTTATCTCAGACAGTTTTACCGTGCGATGAGGTTCTATCAAGTGTGAAATACCGGTAAGAGGATGCTCTGAAACATACATGCCAAGAAGCTCGCGTTCCCATGCTAAGCGCTGTTTCTTATCGGCGGGTTTTGTGGCTTCAAACTCGATTTGATTTGTTGACAACTCCTCTTCTCCTCCAAATAACGAGCTTTGGCCACTATTTTGGTTTTTTTGCATGTTCGAGGCGTATGCCAACATCTTTTCCATGTTGAAAATCAGCTCGGCACGCTCTCCCATATCATCCAGGGCTCCAGCCATAGATAGTGCTTCTAACGATTTCTTGTTGATGACTTTGGGCCCCAATCTTTTAAGTAAGTCGCCGATATCGGAGAATTTTCCGCCTCTTTTTCTCTCTTCTACAATCTCCTCTGCTACAGCGACACCGACATTCTTGATGGCGGATAGGCCGAAACGAATATTGCCACTCTCTCTAACCACACCGAAGTCAACGAAAGATTCATTTACGTTAGGAGGCAGAACTTTTATCTTTATATCCTCACACTCCTGAATACAAACGGCCAGCTTGTCCAAGTCATCTTTTTCGCTGGTCATTAGTGCGGCCATAAATTCGCTGGGATAATGTGCTTTTAAATATGCAGTTTGATACGCTATCAAACCATAACAGGCGGCGTGAGATTTGTTAAAACAGTATTGGGCAAAATCTTGCATTGCGTTATAAAGTTCATCGGCAATAGCTTTATCTATTCCATTTTTAACACAACCCTCAACAAACTCTTTGCCGACTTTTACCATTAGTTCCTTAATTTTTTTACCAATAGCTTTACGCAAAGTATCGGCTTGTCCTCCGGTAAAGCCGGCCATATCCTTAGAAAGTTGCATTACTTGCTCTTGATAGACCATAATGCCGTAAGTGTTTTTTAGTGCCTCTTCCGCTTTGGGGTGCACATATTTTATCTTTTCCCGACCGTGCTTTCTATCGATAAAAGATTGAATCCACTGCATCGGTCCGGGACGGTACAGCGCCACCATGGCGATAATATCCTCAAACACACTCGGTTTTAGCTCTTTAAGATAGCGTTTCATGCCGTCCGATTCCAACTGAAAGACTCCGGTTGTTCTGCCTTCCGACAAAAGCTTGTAGGTGGCTTTGTCGTCAAGGGGGAGAGCATCAATGTTCAAATCGGTATCTTTTGTCTTCCTAATAATGCGCAGAGCATCCTGGATGATTGTAAGGTTAGCCAGACCCAAGAAATCAAATTTCAAAAGACCCAGGTGCTCTATCGGGTTCATAGAATACTGAGTTACGGTGGATAGATCGCCTTTGGCGGCGGCTTGAAGAGGGCAGTATTCAGTAAGTGGATCTTTGGATATAACCACACCTGCTGCGTGCATAGAAGCGTGGCGAACTACTCCTTCAAGACGTTTGGCAATATCAATGCATCGTTTCACTTTGGCGTCTGCATTATAAACCTCTTTTAGTTCATTGATGTTTTTGATCGCCTCTTCCAAGCTCTGGCCGGCTGGGATTAATTTTGCAATAGTATCAACCTCTGTGTAACTCATGGACAATACTCTGCCAACATCCCTTACTGCCATACGTGCAGCCATGGTACCAAAGGTAATAATTTGTGCCACATGATCCCTACCGTATTTTTTGGAAACATATTCGATAACTTTGTTGCGGCGAGAGTCGGCAAAATCGGTATCGATATCGGGCATACTAATGCGATCAGGGTTTAAAAATCTCTCAAAAAGGAGATCATAGTCGAGAGGATTTAGCTCGGTAATTCTTAATGCGTATAATATTATTGATCCGGCGCCACTACCACGGCCGGGGCCTACTGAGACTTCGTGTTCCTTTGACCATACGATAAAATCGGCCACTATTAGCAGGTAACCCTCATATCCCATTTTTTGTATAACCTCTGCTTCATATTTGAAGCGATCCCAAACATCTTCTGATATTTTTAGTTCTTTGGCTGTTGGCTCTCTATCTTTGGGCAAATCTTGTTTAGC
Source organism: bacterium ADurb.Bin212 (assembly GCA_002070055.1). Lineage (GTDB taxonomy): Bacteria > Patescibacteriota > UBA1384 > XYA2-FULL-43-10 > XYA2-FULL-43-10 > MWCM01. The sequence continues at coordinate 7,972 of MWCM01000001.1, forward strand.
AATTTTATCTTCGCCATAACGCATATTTAATCCCAAATAACAGCATTCCAGAAAATAGCTGTGCAAGGTGTGACCATCGGGAACAGGAAAGTCGGGGATTATTATGCCTCCCAAATCCAACTTTAAATTGCACTTTTCGGCAATTTCTAAGGTGTTAGTAATCACTTCCGGGTGGTTAGGGAAATTCTTTGCCATCTCTTCTTCGGAAAGGAGAGAGTAATCATCTCCCATCATTGTCATACGGTCTGTTTCGTCCATATAGCGGCTGGTTTGTAGACAAATTAAGGCATCTTGCGCCTCGGCATCGGAGCTGTTTACATAATGGATATCGTTTGTGGCTATAACTTTGAGGTCAAACTCTTTAGCATATCTAAATATGAGTTGGTTTGAAGCATCTTGCACATCAACAGTCTTGTGGTATTGAACCTCGAGGTATAAATTGTCTTTACCAAATATCTCAATCATCTCTCTTATTGCCTCGCGACCCTTCTCGATATCCTCAAGTCCTTTGCGCGGAACCTCACCTTGAACGCAAGCAGTTGATGCTATTAATCCTTTTGAGTGTTTTTTTAGCAACTCCTTGTCCACTCTTGGCTTATAGTAATATCCTTCTAGGTGGGCAACGGTGGTGAGTTTGAGTAGATTTTTATAACCCTCCATATCCTTGGCAATCAAAATCAAATGATATGGGCTGGCATCGATACGTGGGACCTTATCCTTTAGCGTGCGAGGAGCTACATACACCTCACAACCAATTAAAGGTTTAATGCCAGCTTTCTCGCACTCCTCGTAAAATTCCACTACGCCATGCATTACGCCATGGTCAGTTAAAGCCAGAGCTGGCATACCCAAATCTGCCGCTTTTTTAACCAGCTCGTTAATTTTGCCCATTCCATCCAGCATAGAGTAGTGAGAGTGGGTGTGAATGTGGACAAAGTTGCTCTTTGGTTTTTCAGTCTTATCTTCTGACATATCAAATTAATTTAAAATTTAAAATTTAGGATTTAAAATAAATGATAAAATGTTTATTGGTAATATAACTTTCTTATATTAATTGATTGTGTTATTATTGTTTATCATTTTAATATTTCAGAATTGGAAATTCATTGAAAATTGCAAATTGCAAAATTGAAAATTATTGCTGTTATGCTTTCATTTTGGGCCGTGAACAAAAAATAGCGCTTTTCGAACTTGAATCAGTTTTGCGCCGTTTTGATGTTTGTTTTGATATCTTAAGTTTACAGGACAATATCGCCATCATCAAGACGAATGCAGGTTTCAGTGATCAGATCTCAGTTGTTAGTTTGATGCAACTACTGGGAGGGACGGTTAAAATCTTTGAGATTATGCAAAATGCAAAATTCAAAATGCAAAATTATGGAATGGAATCACTTTTACTAGATAAGTTGTCAGAGAATCAAACGGGTGGCACATTAAACTTTGCTATCTCTGACTATTCTGGATTTTATAAAGAAAAAGAGCTCAAGCAAATTGGTATAGAAATTAAAAAAGAGGCTCGCAAGAAAAGACCGGTGAGGTTTGTTGAGGGAAAGGGAACGGAGCTTTCGAGCGCCACATCTTACCATAAAATCTTTAAAACAGAAGGGGAAGAGTTCGGCCTTTTTAAAATTGCTAAATTGCTAAATTGCCAAATTGCTGGGGAAGTTGAAAATGGCGGAAGAACCAAGAGTGACAATTTAACCATAAAACAATTTAACAATGAGCTATTAATCGGCAGGTTAATAGCGACCACCAACCCAGACGAGTGGAGTGATCGTGATTACGGCAAACCGGCCGGCGATAAATTTAGTGGTATGATGCCACCAAAACTGGCGAGAATGATGGTGAATATGGTGTTAGGCGAAAATCAAAATTTAAAAGTTAAAAATCAAAATTGCATTTCAAAATTAAAAATTGGACATTCTGGCATTGAATATTCATTGAAAATTGAAAATTGCCCGGAGGGTCCTGAGCTGGCCGAAGGACAAATTGATAATTCAAACGACTTGGTCGTCTTTGACCCCTTTTGCGGTAGTGGCAACATATTAATGGAAGCGCTGCTTTTGGGTTGCGAAGTAATTGGCAGTGATATTAGTGAGAAAGCAGTCGAAGACACAAGAGCCAACTTAGCCTGGCTATGCCAAAATTCAAAATTCAAAATTCAAAATTTAAATTCTAAATTGAAAATTGAAAATTTTGTTTTTAAGGCTGATGCGACAAAAGAGGAGCTTATCGAAAAGCTGAACATGTTTCTACCTAAAAAGCTAAAGCCTAATGCCTACAAGCTGTTTATCGTGACTGAGCCGTATTTAGGCAAACCCAAGAAGGTGAAAGTCGATAGGTCTCAGGTTATAGAAGAGAAAAATGAACTTAAAAATATCTATTTAAATTTTTTTAAGAATATTGCCAGCCTAAAACCTGACACCTATAACCTAATAACCATCTGCTTTGTCTTCCCTATAATTGAGACCTTGGATGCAGGTGAGGTCTCGCTCTATAACGAGTGTGTTGACGAATTGCGCCAAATGGGGTACAATACAACTCGTACCCTGAGATATGGGAGAGATTATCAAGTGGTAAAGCGGGAAATCGCTTTATTGCAACTGGGTAACCAAAGAACAGAAGAACAGAAGAACCAGTTCGGAAATGTTCTTTAGTTTTTCAGTTTTTTAGTTCTTAAGTTTTTTGCGGAGCAAAAATGGCACATAAAAAGGCTGCCGGTAGTACCCGGTTAGGAAGAGATTCAAAGAGCAAGCGTTTAGGCGTTAAGATTTTTGGTGATCAAAGAGTTACGGCGGGCGGTATAATTGTGCGCCAGCGTGGAGCCAAATTTCATGCCGGTAATAATGTAGGCAAAGGTAATGATGACACACTGTTTGCTTTAATCAGCGGCACAGTAAAGTTCCAAGAGAAAAGAGTTACTGCTTTCGATAGTAATAAAACCAAAAGAACTTTTGTACATGTTGAGGAGGTAAAAGAACAGAAGATCACAAAATCTAAAGAAACTGTTTTAAGTGTACCGAATGACACTACTGGGAACACGACTAAAACAGCTACCGATAAGAAAGTTGAAAAGACAGCTGTTAAAAAAACTACAGCGGAAAAAAGCACAACTGAAAAATAATTGTTATATTGTCAAATTGTTAAATTGTCTATCAAGCAATTTAGCAATTGAACAATCCAGCAATATTCTGAATATTTACGCCAAACAAGTAGGAATGAATTCTTTTTCCATTATTCCTTATTCATAATTCGTTATTCGTTCCCATTGTTTGCCGTAAAGTAGGTACACCACATGAAAAGAGGTGAATTGTCGTAATTCGTCTGGCGTGTGGGGCTGGTGTTCGCATTACAAGCACCAGGGAGGGTGCCGAATGGAGCTTGGAACCTCCGGGCATCCGCCCGGAAGGAGCCGTAAATGCCTAAAGACAGAAAAGCTCAATGCACCTGTAATGGTGGTGGGGTCAGAATGATCGACAAGGATGGCAACTGCACCCGTTGTGGTGCAAAGATCGGGCCGCCGGCCAAGATGTCATCGATTACTCCGCCAACGCCCACCAGCAGTAACACCTGAACCAACCCCCGCCGTTGGCGGGGGAACCACAGCAACAGGAGGTGCCGGCCGGATGCAATCATCAGTCGTGTCGATCCGGCACCCCCGGATCGGAGCAGGAGATGTATCAGTACACCGGGCCATTGCCCCCACTTGTTCAGATGTTTCAGGACATGTGGAAGGCATCGAAAGCTGTAGCGGATGAAGATCAGGCAAAAGAAGGAGGCGAAGAAGATGGCGACGAATCGAACGCCTCCTGAGGACGACCAAGACACGTCCAAGGAAGAAGATCAAGCCGCTGAAAGCCCTGTCGTAACTGCGCCGAGGCGCGGTCTGGTCATTGTAGACCTGTCCCACGCGCAGGCTTGCGCCTACGCGCGTGGTCAAGACTGACGTACTGGGCGCGGAGGCGCCATAGCGGATCGCTATCTCGAGCTTTCTTGTGTTGTGGGCGGTCCGCGCCCATGTCGCAAGCCGGAGCTAGCTGGCTTCGGGAGAGAAGTATCCCCTTCAGCAAGGGCTACAGGCTCTCACCCCCCGAGAACAAAAACTCGGGCGTCTCCACCGCAGGAAGGGGTGGGCTCACACAGCCGCCCCAACCGAACGTAACCCGGCCAGTACTATCGGCCGGTTCCGTACTTGACGTACGGGAGTCAGGCGGTGCCCATCCGCACCGCCACTCCTCTCTGAAATCAATTCATTTGATAGCAGAGAAGGAGAGATAATAAGGAAAACACAACCGCTGATTTTATTCACTGATTAACACTGATAAATAATATTAAAAGGAGACACCACCACTGATTTTATTCACTGATTGGTATGGATTATGAAAAGATAAAAGCATCTGTGCAGATCTGTGGAATAAATCTGTGGGAGTGTTCACATACTATGGAAAAAATGCTAACAAAATTTACAAAAAAGAATCCGCCACTCGTAAAAAGTGGTGATACGGTAAAGGTTCATATCAAGGTTAAAGAGGGCAATAAGGAACGCGTTCAGATTTTTGAAGGGTTGGTGATTGCTGTTAAACACGGTGCAGGTCTAAATGGCACTTTTACCGTTCGCAAGATCTCGCTTGGTGTTGGTGTTGAAAGAATTTTTCCTCTGCACTCTCCAAGAATTGTTAAGGTGGAAAGAGTTAAGCAGAGTAAAGTTCGCAGATCTAAGCTTTATTTCATGAGAGATTTACGTGGCAAGAATGCCAGACTAAAAGAGCTAAATCGTGAACCACAAGTCTGGGAAGAGAAAGATGCCGAAGAGGAGTTAGCCAGAATCGAAGCAGAGAAGGCCAAAGAAGCAGAAGCTGCTGCCGCTAAAAAAGCCGCAGAGGAGGCCGAACTCGAAGCTAAAGTAAAAGCTGTGGCCGGCGACAGAATTCACGAAGACGCAGAAGAGGTTAAAGAGGTAGAGCAGGGTAGCTCACCAGACGAAAAGAAAGCTGAGAGCACTGAGGAAAAAGCCGATAAAGCCGCTGGGGAAGAAAGTAATTAGCAAGTAGATAGTAGCAAGCAGCAAGTAGATAATAAAAAATTATATATAAAAAAACGCTCATATTTACTGGGCGTTTTTTTAATCAACCTTTTGATGGCTTTGGTTTTTCTCGATGGACTAAATCTTTTCTACTATACCTATTTTACCGCCGATATTTTTTATTTTTAAGCAATAGTTATCGTAAATTCCACCACTTATCTCGAAGTCGAGATCGCAGAGCTTGGATAAGGGTGAGGTAATTTTGCTCTGAAGATCAAACCTTGAGCAAGCGTAAGATTTTGGTAACTGCGAGTTTTTTAAGATTTTGCTCGGCGATTTTAGCAGATCAAACAGTATCAAAGATGCTGATTTTTGCGAGGGGAGCTGTTTGGAGCTTATCTCTTTGCCAGGTATTAATATTTTTTTATGATAAATATCTACAACAATGTCCAAATCATTTTTTGCTAGCGACTCTTTTGAAACAATCCTCTGGGATACGCCCAGTTTAGTATAAACAGTTAACTTAAAAGATTCTTTACTAATAAGCTGACTAAAATTGTCTAACGCAATATTCTGTTCGACAACAGCCTCTTGCGAATCTGTCCCGTCTCTCCAGGAAGCATAAATCAGGTTTTGTTTAAATTCATCCTCAATTTTATCTCGATATTCGCCATATGGCAGTGCGAATAAGACCATGCCTCCTTTGCCGACACCGGTTATTTTAGCTCCACTACCGACTCTGTTGTCTTTAGCATTGGCAATATGGTGAATCTTGGCATAAATTCTATCAATTTCCGGGTTAGAGATCTCTAAAAAATGCAACATATTCTGATACTGATTTAGAGTGTTAAAAAAGAACCTCTGACTGCTTTCGTGGGCTCCCTTTTGAAACAAATCACACATGGCATAAAGATTTTGGTTAGTGATCTGCTTTAAAAAGTTGATGTAGTCAATCCAGAAGGGATTAATAGAGATTCTTCTAAAATCTAGTTTTGTCTCACGTTCTTCGGAGATACGCTTAATTTCTTCGGCGTTGGCAACAACCGCAGCGCCTTGAACCAGCTTTCCGCTATATATCAGGCCAAAATCAACTGGCCAAACAGGGTTCTTGCCCAATTCGGCGATCTGATCCAGGGGTTTAGCCCAATATTTTGCACCTTGAGCATAGAAAGCGACGGGATAATTTGACGATGACAACGCCGCGTAGGTGGTTGCTCCTAAAGTTCTACCCGTTTGCAATTTTCTGGCAACTCCCCATGCTCTGGGGAATAAGGACATTTTTTGATCAGCTGGTTTATTATTCTGCTCTTTTACCCCTTTGCTTTTCAGCTGTTCTGTTAACAACAGCGCCAGACACGCAGAAATTGCACCTAATCCTCCCAGGGACGAGCCCAGAGGAACTTCTGAAAGTAAATGTATTTTCTTGCCGTCGACACTACTTAATTGAGAGATAATCGCCTGTTTAAGTTGGTCATTTAGGCTCATCTGTTCGAAGGCATCTCTGTTGGAGAAATAGGCCAAGGAGTCGTTGGAGATCTCTATGCCTTTGTTGCCGGTTTCTTCGATTCCGACATAAAATCTTAATGGAATTTTTGAGGATATAGTGAGTCCACCATAGAAACCCGAAAAGTCGCCACTCCATAAAAATGAATGTGGCGCCGAAACAACATATGTGCAGCGGCTGAAGAAATTAGTATAAACAGATGAGAATTTTTGCTGAAGATCTTTGGAAGTCATAAAGTTAATTAAAAAAATAAATGTTGAAAGTCAATCTTCGACAGGTTCAGAAACTTTAACTTAGAATAAAAACATCTTAGCTTAAAAAGGTCATTTTGTCACTCGAAGGGCACATTGTATCAACTATAATAATATGGTGATTTTATTATTATTAAATATTTATATCTCTGACAACAGTTTTTGATTAGCTAATCGTTTGTATAATTTGAAATACCTTTTCATTGGGGTGTTTTTTCCGTTACTATAGCCTTGCCCTAATAATATGCCTTATCCGAGAGGTGTCGCATGCGGATCCTGTTGGTTGACGATGATGTGATGCTGTCGGATCTTGTGGTGTTAGTGCTTCAAAAAAACGGCGGACACGAAGTTGAGGTGCTAGCATCAGCTGATCCAGCGATTGAGCGAATCACAGAAGGAGACCTGCACCTAGTCCTAACAGACTGGTGTGTGCCCGGTGGCGGCGGACAGAAGATAGTCGATTCGGCAGAATCTGCCGGCTTACCGGTGGGCATCATAACCGGCTTAAGCGAAAATGAAGTGCCGGATTTTCCGGTTCTTCAGAAACCGTTTAGGTTGGGTGCACTACAGCAGTTCGTAACGATGCTACTTGGGCCGGGTGTAGCGGTATAAGTAGCCGAGGTGGGGCACGAGCCGGCCGCCCCGACGTCGTCGGGGCGGCAGAGCTTTAATTTTATTCATTTTTGCTAATAAAAACCCCTCACCCGATTCAATCGGATGAGGGGTGGGTGCGCTTTGACTACTGTTACTCCCGCGGACGGAAGTTCCAGCAGCCGATAGTGTCGACACAACCCTTCTCGCGGAGGGAGTCGTTGGTGAGGTCAAAGGCGCGGCGGCCGAGGCAGGAATTGCACTTGCCTTCGGCGAAATTGGCGCACTCGTCGCCGCACTTGCCGTGGTAGGTGCGAGCGCGGATAACTCGCATCTCGACAGAGTTCCATGCCTCGGGGAGGCTGGAGTTCTTGATGTTACCAAGATTCACATCCATGGCCCCAATGCAGGGGCGGATCTCGCCATACTGGTTGATGTACATGTGGTGCATGTACCTGTCGCAGACTGTCCCCACATAGGATTGCGACAGCTCCCAATGCGTGTCGTACTCAGTGGCATCGATGTTCTGGAGCTCGGTGAGCTTGGCCTTAATGCGGGCATCCTCCTCGCACAGGTCGCAGCTGGCGCCGCGACCCCGCTTGAGAAGCGAGTCGCAGTCGAAGATAACGTTGTTGTTGCGGCAGAACCGCAAGAGTTGTGCCATCTCGTTGTAGTTGGAGAGCTCTCCGTCAGCTCCGGTCATAATGCTGGTAACCAGAGCCATGCGGCTCTTTCGCTCCCACATCTTGCGGCAGGAAACCTCATTGTTGAAACCGGCAGCCATCAGAATTTCGATGGCGCGGTTTCGGGCCGCGCCGTAGCCGTGAATGACTTTGGGCTTTTCGGCCTTGGGACTTGAGACGAACTTGTCCTGGGTGCTCGGGTCGAGACTGTTGCCCTTGAGCATCAGTTCGACGGGGAGTCCATACAGTTCGTGTGCCAAATCTTCGGTAATGAACTGGCCTGTAGTGAAAAGCGTCACATACATGCCATGCTCTGCGCACTGCTGCAGAAACCACATAGTTAGTTCCCGGTTGGCCGGCACGAACGGCTCGCCGGCGCCGGGGACGCCGATGGAATCGACGCCCATCTCCTTGGCCTCGTCGAGGATCTTCACGTAGTCATCGCGAGTCATCAGATCTTCGACGCGCAGCTTCTCCCCGCCACAGGCGTAGCAGTAGCTACATGCCAGGTTGCACCAGCCGGGGAATTCAATCCAAAGCGATTGCAAATTGCCGGTGTTCTTACGTTCGAGTCCGTGCTGAACCGCCTTTGCGCTAACATTCTTTTTCATTTTGATATCTCCTGGTGCCCCATTTTGGGGCTTATTTTGTTAATGTCCCTCCCGATGATTGGTTTTAAAACCTCTCATCGTGACAGCGCATTGTAACAGAATATTCACAAAATGTCCAGACCATATCACAACAACCAGACCTATTATAATAGCTAATATGAAGCTAATATTGACAAATTAAGCTAACATCATTACAATATGTGAAGAAAAATTAACAACAAAACTATGGATAAAATTGTTGAAAAATTGGCGGGAATTGGTATTGAGGAAAAGCCGGCAAGAGTATACTTGGCTACTCTTGAGATCGGTGGCGGCTTAGCCTCTGAGATTGCTCAAAAAGCCGGCATTGAGCGAACGCACACATATCATCTGCTTGAACAGCTTATACGTGAGGGTCTAGTTTATCGTTCAGAAAAGGGCAATAAACTGATATTTATGGCACAAAGCCCTAAAAAGATCGGGCAGCTAATAGAAAGCCGTCTAGAACAGGCCAAGAACCTTATTCCCGAGCTTTTAATGTTGGAAGGGTCAAATACCACCAAACCAAAGATTAAACTCTATGAGGGCATAGAGGGGATAAAACAGCTGTTTGAGGAGACCTTAGACTTGCCGCGTGGCACAGAAACCTTGGCCTACTCTTCGGCAGAGTCAATTCATGATTATTTAAAAGAGTATGTGCCACAGTATCTAAAGCGTCGTGTGCGCAAGGGCATCAGTCAGCGTGCAATCGCTGAGAACAGCGAAGAGGCAAGAGAACATCAAAAAATGGACGCAGAGGAGTCGCGCCAGACTAGGTTAGTTGATAGAAACAAATTTCCTTTCAAAAACGAGATCAATATATTTGGCAATAAGATTATGATCGCGTCATACCGAGATTTAATGGGCGTGATAATAGAGTCAAAAGAGATTGCTGACACCCAGCGCGCGATCTTTGAATTGGCATGGCTCGGCACTCGTGATGCAGATGGTAAAGTGCTCAATAAAGAGATAGCAGAAAATGAGCTAAGGAAGGTGGAAAAGATTCGCAAAACTACTCAAAAAGTGATATTCGAACATGATGGTAAAATTCTCATGATGAAGGACACCAAAAATCACTGGGAGCTGCCTGGGGGCACGATTGATTTCGCAGAGGACGCTGATGTTGCATTGATGCGTGAATTAAAAGAGGAGATGGGGCTTGATCCACAGCAATATAATATTGAGAATATAATAGGCAACTTCAAGATTGTTAGAGAATTTCCGGATAAACATTATCATTTTTTAGTTTTGGTTTATCGTGGCAAACTTAAAGTGGCTGATTTCCAAATTTCAAGTGAACACACCGAGTTTGGTTGGTTTACAATTCCCGAGATATTAGAGTTAGATATGGTGTCGGGTTATAAAGAGTTTTTTGCCAATATAACGTTGTGATATATTAGATAAGGTCGACACCTTTTCAATTATCGCAGAAGGGATTTTATGGATATAAATGATCATAATACAACTGAGAATCTGGAAGAGAATACGAATACTCATATAGAGGCCCCTAAAGCTCGAAATGAATATAGTTTAAATGATCAAGTTGCGGAGATTTTTGCTTCTGAAATTATCAGTAGGTGCGAAGCCTTGCCAATAAATGATTCCATATCATTTACCTCCGGAACACCCATTACCGACAAAGCGGTCGGGATTATTGATAAGCATTTTGATATAAATCAAGCTGGAGAGCCGATGGCCAAAGATCCATATATCGAGATTTTTAGAGGCGGCAAAGATATTCAAAAACGACGCCATAAAATATTAAAAACCATCTATTATCGTAAGTTTTTATAATTCTACTGACGAACTTAATTGTTATTTTTTGGAAGACATGGGGCTCTTTAATTTCTATAAAATCTGGAATCAGCTGGAGTTAGAGGAAAATGGATAAAACAAAAAACAAGACTACAGGAAGCGTGGGTGAGGATATCGCTACAGATTATTTGATCTCTAAAGGTTACAAGATCTTGCAGCGGAATTTGAGACTATTCTGTGGTGAAATCGATATTTTAGCGCAAGAGAATAGAACTCTAGTAATAGTGGAGGTAAAGACAGTGCGGGGTGCGGGATTCGGCTTGGCGCAGGATTTGGTGCGCTATAAGAAACAACAAAAACTGCGAAATTTAGCGAGGGCGATAGAACAGGAATACCCGAACAGATCTATTAGAATCGATGTGGTTGGACTAGATTTAAGCAACCCTGAAGAGCCAAAAATAGAGCATTTAATAAATGCGGTTCAGGGATAAAAAAGTAATAGTTACAATTAAAAAATTGGATGATTATCGTTTAAACTTTTGGCTTATTGTTTTTGGGTTTTAATTTATATTATGGCGCCAGGCGCCATTTTGTGCTAATGTGACGGCTAGAGAGCGAATATCTTGCCGTCTTGGAGGTCGCACCATGAAAGGCGTACTGTATTTTTCGATGCCGAAGTGGTTGGCGAAAGCCTGGCGGGAGATTTTTCCGCCAGGCGTACTGGACTGTTTCGCCAGGGGATGGAGGCTTGTGATGGCCATCGTTATCGTCATATTCGTGCTGGTGGTGGCTGCCCTCATGTCCATCGTGCCGGCAGATGCGGATGAAGCTGCGCCGCTGAGCCTGCCGATGGCCCTCACCGAGATGGTCCGGCTTCACAATGCCGGACTACTGCTCGACATCACCTTGTCGAGTGAACAGTATGTGGGAGAGCTGTTGCCGGATTCGAGCTGGCGTTTTCGGCTCGAGGACGGTTGGCGGCCGTGCGCCGATGGTTTGGCGCGCTTTGTTAGGCTTGGTGGCAAGCTTCGAGCAGTTGAGCTTGTGCCACCTTCCTCGGTGATGGCAAGAGCCGGAGAGGTTAAGCCCGACACCAAGCTCTTCAGGCCAAGCAGCCTGGCAGTAGTGTCCCGCCAGTTTGCATCGGCACTGGTGCCGGAATCCCAACCTGAGCAGTGGAGTCTAGGGCTTTGCGTTGGTGTGCCCGCCGAGGGCAAGGCTACGATTCTGTTGCATAACTCTGGCCAAGGGCGGAGGCTGTTACTAACCTTGGTGGGAGTGTTGCGCGGCGACCAGCGCAAGATGGAGGTCGCCGGTTTCCGTATTGAGGAGGTGGAGAGCAAGCCCCGGCTGGAGTAATTCCGGTCGGGGTGTCGTTTTTTTTATCAATTCATTGTGTTATTATAGAGCTATGATTAGAACCAGATACGCACCCAGTCCGACGGGTGACCCGCACATCGGCAACATCCGGACTGCTCTTTTTGAGTATTTGTTCGCCAGATCACAAGGTGGTGAGTTTTTGTTGCGTATAGAAGACACCGATCGCGAACGTTTTGTAGAGGGCGGGGTTGAGCGTATTGTAGAATCTCTCAAATGGCTTGGCATTACGCCGGATAATATTGGCAATTTTCCCTATCAATCGGAGCGGCTTGAAGTATATAAAAAGCATGCCTTTGATTTGGTGCGTTCTGGCTACGCCTACATTTGCACCTGTAGCAAGGAGAAGCTGGCGGCAGACCACGAGCATCAGGCCAAGGAAGGCAAACCGCCGCGTTACGAGGGGCATTGTCGCACCTCTGAATTTAATCTCAAAGATCTAAAAGAGGGTTGCTATGTGATACGCATGAAAATGCCAGAGAATCGCAAAATTATTGTTAGCGATTTGATTAAGGGCAAAGTAGAATTTGATACATCGCTTCTAGACGATCAGATTATTCTTAAAAGCGACGGCTTTCCTACCTATCATTTAGCTGTGGTTGTAGATGATACTGAGATGGGTATTACACACGTGATCCGTGGCGACGAATGGCTCTCATCTACCCCTAAACATCTTTTGCTTTATGAATATTTTGGTTGGGAATCACCGCAGTTTGCTCATCTGCCGGTGATACTTGGACCGGATAAAAAGAAATTGTCCAAACGTCACGGTGCTACGAGCGCGCTAGGCTATAAAGATTTAGGCTATCTGCCCGAGGCAATAATTAACTTTATGGCACTTCTTGGCTGGAATCCAAAAGATGAGCGCGAGGAATTTACGCTTTCTGAGCTTGAAAAAGAGTTTAAAATAGAAAATGTTAATAAGGCGCCAGCGGTATTTGATATAGAAAAGCTAAATAGCATCAACGCTCAAAAGATCAAGGATCAAATATTAAAAATCAAAACGACAGATAATAAATCTAAATATCTGGATACTTTCGGAGTCGATGGTCTTAGAGAGGGCGAGTTGGATCTAATTGGTCGCGGAGGTTATAATACTCTAAAAGAGGCGGCGGATTATATCAAGAAACTTAGAGCCGGATCAGATTATGCACCAGAGATGCTAATCTTCCGTAAGTCAGACAAAGAAAGAACGCTAACGGGGTTGCAAAATGCAAGAAGTAAAATGCAACAACTAAACAAATGGGAAAATGACGAAATTCAAAATGCCTTATTGCAGGTCGTAACTGAAAATCAGCTATCAAACGGTGATGTTTTTTGGCCGGTTCGTGTTGCACTCTCCGGTGAAGAAAAATCACCAAGCCCTGTGGAGCTGGCAGTTGCGCTGGGCAAAGAGGAAACGCTTAAACGGGTGGAAGGGGCCATAGATAAGCTATAAGGAGACTGTTATGTCAGAGGAAGAGAAGAAAGAAGGGATCGGCGGGATTCCGACCGAACTATTGCCATATGATGCCGGCAATGATGATTTGGTTATGGGCAGGCAGGAAATAATGCTTGGGGAGGAAAGAGCCTGTGTTTTGGACGCATACACCAAAGCCGGCAAGCCAAATAGGCCGAACGAGGATGCTTACGCCATAGTTCAAAGTGGAGCCCAAAAAGAGTTGCTGACAGCAGGTGTCTTCGATGGGATCTCCAGCGTAGTAGACCTGCCTGACTTAAAAGGTGTTAAAGGCGCCAGATTCGCTTCTCATTTTATAAGAATGCGCTTTTTAGAGTTGGCGGGCAACCCCGATATCGGTTTAAAGGATTTAATGATCGAGCTTAATCGTCTTCTTGGTGAGGCCAATTCCCAGCTTGAGGGGGCAGATTTTGACAAGCCAAGCACAGTTCCATCAACCACCGCTACCATGGTAAGAGTTAATACTGTAGAAAACAAGATTGAAATCGCGGACTGTGCCGATTCGATATGCTTGGTATTTTATAAGGACGGGAGTTCGAAAGTGCTTTCTTTTGATACTAACCTATTTCATATGGATGGTGGTCTTAAAAAAATTAGACCAGAGGAGTACAAACAAGCCAAAGATGAGGGAAGAAATGTGGCATGGGGTTTTGATAACAAAAACAATCCCAAAGATGGTACTTATGGCACAGGAGCATTAAACGGTTCGGAGATGTTTGAGAGATACATTATGTCCGACCAAATAGATTTAGATGGTGTCGAGGCAATTTTCATGTCGTCTGACGGTATGTTGCCTCCGGATCTATCACAGTATGCCCCGGAAGATCGCAGGCAAATGCTACAAATTTTAAGGGAAGGTGGATGTGCGGCTTTAAAGGAAAGAGTCAACCAGGCATTTGAGTCTGGAGATCAAAGCAAATGGACGAGGCCATCGAGTCCAGATGATGCAACCGGAGTCTTTATTGATCTGAAACAAGTAACTGAATAGAAACAATATTTGTTAAGCATTTTGATACATATAAAATCGGAGGGGTGTTGAGCAATCAACAATCAAAAATCAAATTAGTGCAAATTATTGCTGATTCTGATCTTTCTGGTGGCCCAAGACATGTTTTGGGTCTGCTTTCTAGCATAAACAGATCAAAATTCGAGTGTTTTTTGATATGCCCAAACGGAAACTTATCTCGCGAAGCCAAAGAGATCTCTCGCCTTGAGGTAATTAATATCGAGATGAGTTCGAAGTTTGATTTGGTAGCCATGAGTTCCATAAACAAAATTCTGTCCCAGATACAATCTCAGAACAATCCATTTGGTCCCATGATAGTACATACTCATGGCACCAGAGCCGGCTTTCTGGGGCGGATGTCTCTTCCAAAAGGAGTTTTGAGTGTTTACACAGAGCATCGTTGGGACGCTGACTATCATTTGGAAAATCGTATAAACGAGTGGCTACAACTATATTGGCTTAAGAGGCTAAATCAAAAAACTCATTTAATAATCGCTGTTTCGAACTCGGTTAGAGATTTTTTAATAAACAGAAAACTGGCTCCTGATGCGCGCATTAGGGTTATACATAATGGAATAGATTTACAAAATGCAAAAAGCAAAATGCAAAAAGCAAAAAATAGCAAAGGGAATCATTTTATTATCGGGAATGTGGGAAATTTAAACCACCAAAAAGGTCATGAGTATTTGATAGAGGCAATGCCAGAGATTCTGGAACACTACCCTCATGCCATGCTAGAGATAATTGGTGAGGGCGAGGAAAGAAAAAATTTAGAATCTAAAATTCAAGATTTAAAATTGGAGAGACATGTAACTCTTTTGGGTAAACAAGTCGACCCGATGTCATTTATGGCCAAATGGGATCTTTTTGTTCTGCCCTCTGTCGCCGAAACCTTTGGCATAGTGGTTTTGGAGGCGATGAGCCAAAAACTGCCGGTTGTGGCCACACAAGTCGGTGGAGTGCCGGATATTATTAAACACAATAAAAACGGTATTTTGGTGTCTCCGCACAGTCCTGAGTCGATTGCCGAAGCAACCATTGAACTTTTGTCTCGTCCGGCGAAGATGGAACAGCTCGCCCGCAACGCCTCCGACAGAGTAAAAGATTTTGATTGGAAAAAGATTGTGAGCAAAGTGGAAAGGGAATATCTAGAACTAATTTAAAATTTTCAATTTAAAATTTAAAATAAATGATAAAAACAAAAAATGGCAAATGATAAAAACAAATATGACTTAGAAGATAGAACGGAGAAGTTTGGAGAAGATATAATTAAGCTATGCAAAAAAATAAAAATTACTATTTATACTGAGCCACTTATTAAACAGCTTATAAGGTCTGGCACAAGCGTCGGTGCAAATTACATGGAAGCAAACGGAGCCTGTTCCAAAAAAGACTTCTGCAATAAAATATACATTTGTAAAAAAGAATCACAGGAGAGCAAACACTGGTTAAAGATGCTTATATCCGCTACATGTAATCATCACGATGAGATTAGTCAACTATTGGGCGAGGCACAGCAACTATCTATGATTTTTCATAAAATATCTTCATCAAGCAAAATTAATCATTAAGCATTTTAAATTAGAGATTTATTTTAAATTCTAAATTTTAAATTGAAAATTATTATTTATGCTTTACGTAAATAAATTCAAAAATTCCGAACTTGTTCACTCTTCCACCCGCACACATCTTAAGGTGGAGGTTTTACGAAGTGTTCATGCCGAGAGGGTTTTGGTGCTCGCGCCTCATCCGGATGATGACGTTTTTGGTTGTGGCGCATTGCTTCATCATCTGAGCTTAAACAAAGCTCATATTAAAAGTCTCGTTTTTTGTGGCGGATCCTTAGGCAACAATAATGGAGTCAGAGATTTGGATTTGGTTGCGACTCGCGAAAAAGAAGCTGTGAGCGCCTTGCGTGAAGTTGGCGCAGGAGAGGCAAATTTTCTGCGATACGGTGATTTGAAGTTGGGCGAACATGATAATTTGTGGGAAAAAATTTATCACGAATTTCAAGTGTTCAAACCTGATTTGGTTTTAATGCCCGACGGAAATGATTGGAACGAAGATCATGTTGCAGTGTATAGTTCTGCTTTATTGGCTCAGCGCAAAATAAAGAAGGGAAAGCCTGCTATATGGGGATATTTTGTCTGGGGAATAAACAGGCCTAGCTATTTATTTCCTTATAATGCGGGCACCAAAAACATTAAGATGTCGGCTATGGCCTGCCATAAAAGTCAGCTTAAAGTTAAAAGATACGATGAAGCGATAATAGGTATGAACGAATACCTCGGCAAAGGCCTAGGCCTCGAGCATTTGGCGGAGGGATATAGGGAAATTTTCTGACGAAAATTTCAATGCCAAATTTTTAAATCATTCTTTCTAATAAAATAAGCTTTTATCATTTCTAATTAGTAAAAAACTGAAATAAATCTCTTCAGTTATAAAAAAGCCCCCTCCTGAATGTATCAGGCAGGGGGCGGGTTTTGGTTTACCGACCGGTGGCAAACCATGCGCGCACCAGCTCGGCTGCCAGGGCGCAGCCTTCCGGCTCGCAATGGCAGGTGACAGCCATGCGCTGGTGGGTACGGTCGATGATGACGATCCGATCGGGGTAGATCGCAATCTCATCGAAAGCCACCTCGTTGCCCTCCGGGTACTCGCGCCACCACGACTTGACTTCGGTCTCATTCAGCCAACCTCCCCAGTCGTCAGGGACACCGATGGCGTCCTGGTATCTCTGACCACCTACCCAGACCTCGTCGTCCGCGCAAGGGCTGTCACAGAGGTCACTTACGAACCCGCAGAACCGAAGTGCAGCGATCAGATTGAGCATATTAGTCTCCTGCGTTTATGGCTCGCCAGCCTTAGGTTGTGAATGTTCGAGGCTAAACCTCGGAGGAGGGTGCGATCAGTTACGATCGTACCCGGTCCATCTGAGGTGAGTAGCTTTTTGGCTACTCGGGTGGGAGGGTGCCGTGTTCGGCGAAGTAAGTGATAAGCTCAATAACCCGTTGGTGATTAAGAGCCGCCTCCTCTTCGCTGTCGGCGATATGTTCGAGGTTGTTGGTGTAGTCAAGCTCTTCGTTGATCCCTGGTCCGAACGCCATTGTCTCGTAATGGTTGCGATCGGTCGGGAGAACAGTGGAAACGAGGTATTCGTTTCCGTTGATGAACAGCTTGTTGCGGAAGACGCGAACTGTCTCAGAGCGAAATTTCATTTATCTCACCTATTTGTTGTCATTGCCTTACGATGTTTCCGGCGCAAGCCGCTGTTTCATCGTAACGAAGCATTATAACATAACATCATAGAAGTGTCAACGATAACGACACAAATACTAAAAACAATATTAAAAACAATCAGGCTTGACAAGAGGCTAGGAAGTGTGGTAAAATAAAGTAAAGTGACGAAGTATACGACACTAATGATAGTTAAAAGTTCATAAAGTTACTAAAGTGAAAAGTAGGTCGAGTGGAAACGAAAGAGCTGTTAGAAAATCTGGGCTTGGACGAGCGGGAGAGTGAGATATATCTGGCTCTGCTTGAGCTTGGGCCACAGTTACCGCAATATATTGCGCGCAATACCGGCATTAAGCGCACGACGCTGTATGAGATATTTCCCGAAATGATCAAAAAAGGCCTGATAGTCGAAATTGCGCAAGGTAAAAGACGACTGTTCCAAGCTGTGAGCCCGGATAAGCTCTTTAATGACTACGAGAGGAAGTATAAGGAGATCAAGGCCAATATCACCGACCTGACTGCGATTTATCGGCTACAAGGCCTAAGGCCGAAAATAGAGGTATATGAGGGCTTTGACGGTATGAAAAAGTTCTATAATTATACTCTCGAGAGCAAAGAGGTGTGTAAATGTTTTGTACAACCGGCAAAATACAATCCACGCGTACTAGATTGGCTAGTTAAGGAGTACGTGCCTGCCAGAGTCAAGCGGGGAGTGCTAGTGAAGGCGATCATGCCCGATGACGATCTAAGTGAATACTATATGGGATTTAGAAAAGAGCATCTAAGAATAGGCAGAAAAGTTCCAATCTCAAAGTTCCATTTCAAAATTGAGGGTATGATCCAAGGAAATAGAGTCTATTTTGCCAATTACGAAAAGGGAGGGCCCCAGATTGGCATCATTATCGAGTCTAAACAGATTGCCGATACATTGAGTGCGCTTTGGGACTTAGCGTGGGAGGGGGCGCAAGGTTATGGCAAGAAAGACCAGCAAAATCACTCTTGTTAAATCTCAATTCGAGCTAATTAATTCAAAAAGCCAGCAAATTTAAGCTGACTTTTTGAATGTGTTTATGCGAAGTATCTGGTTAAAAATTCCTGCTGATTGGCCGCACTATTAAAGCTGTCTAGAATTGTTCTAAACTCCTTAGTAAGTTCGGCCCCTTTGGTCCCAACAATTGTATCTTCAGGCTGATAAGAGATTCTAACTCTGTTTTTATTAGTCGCTAATTTCCTCCAGAGCAGTAGTAACAAATTTCTAGCATCAGTTTCGGTTGGCATGTATAGTTGTTTGCCCTCTTTTTTCTCGCGTTCTTGCTGTATTGGGTCAAGATATTGCCAATTTACTATCACCTCGCGCGGTGGATTAGTCTGAGAAAGGGCAAAATCGATAGTATTGAAGGCGGCCATTGTTGCTTCGTCACCGTTCATGGGTCTATCTGCAATTCTTCCACCAAACATGGCGTAAGCTAAAGTTGTGATGTGATGTTCTCCTAACCAGTTAAATACTCTGTTCACTGATTGCTTGTACTCTTGGCTTTTGGGGAATTTCCCTTGACGTTCAATTACTTCCTGATCAATGTACTCCAAAGCTAGTAACACCCTAAGTTCTATCCCTAAATCGTTTAAGTTCTTAGAAACATCTAGCAATCTTTCTGATATTAACTCTTTATTTGGAGCGGAGGACTCAGGGTCCAGTTCATCCAAACGAACTTCAATTTCCACTGCGCCTAAAGCTGATCCTTGTTCTTTTAGCTCTGCTAGTACCTCGGGAAGCTTCTCCCAAAAGTAATCATTTACTTCACATCTTTCGCCGAATTCTGTGCCATGTAAGATATTACCGGCATTGAATATTTTGACTGTATCGGTCTCGGGGTGTTGGTTTAAATATTTGCGAATCTTCTCTGAAGCAATTATTGATTGCTCAATGGAAGGAGCAAAATTTTCTGCCTTAATATGTTTCACCGAGCAAAATTCACAATTATTCGGGCAACCTTTGGCGGGCAGATAACAGAACATTGTGTTTTCGTTGCCGTCAATTGTCATACGTTCTTCAAGCCCTAAAAGCTGTGGTTTGTCTAAGTCAAAACTGAATTCTAACTCTTGATTTTTGTCTGATTCCACAATTTCTGTTTTATTCAGCAGAATCTCTACCATAACACCATAGCCGAGGCTGGTCTCATTAATCGGCCAATAATCATTTATTGGTTCACCGATTGTAATCTGTAAGCCCAGGTTGTTAGCAACTCTTTCGAACAACTTTGTGGCTGGGTTGTAATTATGTTCGAAGTATTGATTAAGTGCCTGCTCTCTTAGCTTGGGCAACGATGTGTTGCCGGTGTGGGCTATCTCTTTCAGGGCATCTTCTCTGTGGTTCTCTAAATAGTCTTCAATAAACTCTTTTAGTCCATCACAGGTTACTCCGCCTAAGAAGCGCCGGTAACCACTTTCTTTTGCCCACTTAAGCCTCTCTTCGACTAATTCGCTGGCATAGCCTTTATTTGAGTATTCTTTTCCCCTGCGCCGGCTAATGTTGACACCCCACAAAGTATCACTTTCAAGGTTTATTTCGATGTCTCTCATCTGTTCGAATCCTTCGATATTTTCCGGCAGCGTTTTTGGAAGCATTGTGAATTGAGCCATGGGCTTTAGCATGTTGTCTTGTTCGTCTGTGGAAAAAAGCATAGCAATGCCTTCGGGGAAGCTTAAGAGTCTATGTTCTAGATCATCTCTGCTGGCCATTTCTTCTTCTGGCCAACTGGCCGCTTCAAATTCCCATAGTGAATCAATGTTCACTTTGTCGCTTACCGTGCCGTCATAAATACATATTTCTTTTGGTTTTGGTTCTAAAACGATGGAATCTTCATTTAATTCCGGGTTTATTTTTCCTTTGTCTTTCAACATAACTCTCCAAATTTACTAATTAATGTAACGGAGCATTGTAGCATGAATATTAGTAAATGTCAAGTAGCAAATATACAAATCTACTAAATTACAATTAATAATCAATATTAATATATTGTCATCAAAATATGGAATATATTGGCAAAAAAGCCATAAAAGCTCAAAATATCAAAATATATTTAAGCAATAAATATTGACAACATATAGTAAAGGCTATACAATTACATTAATTAATAATTTAAAAACTTTTATGGACAGCGCAGAGATACTACAAAAATTAGATCTATCTCCTTCTGAAGCCAAGACTTACTTGGCTGTACTTGGTGCTGGAGAAGCAAGGGTTTCTGAGGTCGGCAAATTGACAGGTGTAACCAGAATGGCAGGCTACACAGCGGCTGAGGAGTTAGTGAAGAAGGGCCTGCTTTCTTACGTTGATAAGCGTGGCAAGAAACGAGTAATGGCCGAGGATCCGGCGCGACTCGAGCTGATGTTACGAGAGAAGGAGCGGAGAGTGCGGGATGAAGCAGAATCATTAAATGCAATTATGCCAGAGCTTCAAACCCTGTTTTCATCGAGCGATATTAAACCCAATGTGAGGGTATATTCAGGGACCGAGGGGATTAAGACTTTGGCGGAAGATATCCTGAAAACACTCAAAAAAGGTGAGAGCTATGTTGGATATGGGGCGGTGACAAAGGAATTTGAAGAGTTAAGAGAATATTTCCACGACTTTGTGCCGAGACGAGTCAAAAAAGAGATCAGCTTTCGTGGAATTGTGCCTGGTGATATAAACGATAATACAACAGAGAAGAACAAAGCTAAAAGACGCGAATTGCGCTATGTTTCAGTTGCCGAGTTTCCATTTAAAAATGAAATAAATATTTATGGTAATAAAATTTCGATTGAATCATTTAAAGACAAGATCGGTTTGATTATCGAGTCCAAGCAAATTGCCGATACTCAGAGAATGATATTCGAGTTGGCGTGGAGGGGAGCAGGAGAATAGGTGATAGGGATCAGGTTGAAGGTGACGGATTATAGAGTATCACCTAGCAATCGGCTGGCCATTGTATCAACTATTTTATCCCCAGCTTAATCCTTAATTCTAATTCATAACTCTATTTATTAAGTGTTATAATAAATTAGACAAAATGCCTGTACTGGAAATAAAAAAAATTAAGAAATTTTTTGGGAAATTGAAGGCCGTTAACGGTATTAGTTTCGCTGTGGACGAGAATGAGATATTCGGTTTGCTTGGCCCAAATGGCAGTGGCAAAACTACAACACAACGAATTCTCACTACTTTGTTGGCTCCTACATCTGGAGAGATCTATTACGACAACAAGCAGCTATCTGACGAGAATGCTAATGATATCCGCCATCGTATCGGTTATGTGCCACAAGGAGAGTGTCTTTTTGGTGATTTAACCATTGAAGAGAATTTACGATTCTTTGCTGCTCCTTACAACTTGGATAAAAATCACGAAAAAAATAAGATAAATGAGCTTTTAGAGAGACTAGAGCTTGGCGACAGAAGAAAACATCTGGTAAAAAATCTCTCCGGAGGGCTAAACAAACGTGCTTCGATTGCGGCGGCGCTTCTTCATGAACCAAAGATACTATTCTTAGATGAAGTGACCATGGGATTAGATCCAAATTCTCGTTACCACATTTGGGGACTGATCCGCGAACTTAAAAATACAACTACAATCATCATGACCACCCACTATATGGATGAAGCGGAGGATTTGTGCGATAGAATTGCCATACTATCTAAGGGGAAAATTATGGACATAGACAACCCCCATAAAATTATCAAAAGATATCACGCCAAAGATTTAAATGAAGTTATTGGCAGGGTAATCGAGAGGGAGAAGTGAAAAATATTGTAGCTGTTGCCAAATATCAACTTGTGCGCATGGCCAGAGATTGGCGCTTGATGGTAATGATATTGTCTCAGCCGATAGTAATTGCTGTTGTGGTCGGCTTTATGGCCTATCAGGAACCTGATGGCATGAAAATTGCGGTAGCGAATACCATCCAAAGCAAATACTCTCAAAAACTGGTTGACGAGTTGAGAGAGAGCGATGGATTAAATCTCACCGAACTAAAAGAGGGCGGCAAAGAACTGGTTTTGAAAAATGGCTACAGGGCTGTGGTTATTATTGATGTCTCACCGTTTGAGAATTCGGGAGGTTCGGTTAAAGTTTACTCCGATCCGGTGGGAGGTATCGCTTCACTGGCGGCCAAAGAGGCAATAAGCAAGGCCGTTTCTACTGTTGCCAGAGATATGGCTAAAGAACAGTTGGAAGTTGATGTCAATAGTTTTGACGCCAAAATGAGGCAAAACTTACCTTCAAATATCGCGGCCATGCTACCACAGGTAGAGTTAGATGACTTTAAGCAAACAGAGCTTTCCTTGGGTTTTTATGATGCGACTGATTTTGATTTACAGCACTTTGATTATTATGCATCAGCAATTATGGTTTTATTGGTGTTTTTAGTTGTCTTGAACACTGCAGGTATATCCATAACCTCCGATCGCGAGAAAGGCACATTTGAGAGGCTATCTGTAACTCCATTCACAAAAACCGATATAATAATGGGCAACGCTCTAAGTCAGTTTGTGATAGGTCTTTCGGTTATTATTATCGGTATGCTAACCTTAAAGCTGGTTTTTGCCATCTCTATAGGTAGTTTTTGGTTGCTGTCTCTGCTCAGTGTAATTTGTGTTGCCTGCGCTGTAAATTTGGGTCTGTTAATATCTGCGATAACAAAAACAGTTGTTGAGAGTGTCGAATTGGCAATGTATGCGTTCTTTATGGCGGTATTAACCTGTGGAATAATTACACCCAGTGAGACGGCTCATGGTGCCTATCTATTCTTAAAAAAATATCTGCCTTTTAGTTACGCGGTTACTGCCTCAAGAGAGATCAATATGATGAACGCAAACTGGCAGGATATTGCCAGCGATATCTACGTTTTAATAGTGTTTACTGTAATATTTATGATCTCTGCAATCTGGGCCTTACGCCGAGGCACCAAATAAGCTTTAACAAACACTAGTGTAAGAAGTCGTTTATCTATAGAACCGGTATTTTTTACTGTTTTTGACTATGTCCAAAACCGCGATTATCACAAACGAAACAACAATTGATATCAGCCAGTTTTGCCAGCCCAGAGGCACAGTTTCGAAGACTTTGTTTAGCGGGGTGTATAAGATAATTACAGCACCTATAATTGAACCGCTTGAGGCATAAACTAAATAGCGGTTACTTAAAAGATCAGAGCCTGCCACCGGCCATTTGAGAGAGCGGAAATTAAAAGCGTTAGCTATTTGTAACATCATCAAAGTTAATAGCCCGGCAGTTCTTGAGAGAGTTATGTCTTCGGTTAATACCAGGTAGCTGTAATAGATGCTAATTGAGGCTATCATCAACACGAAGCCGGTGAAGAAAATCAAGCCATAAAGCTGAGGGGTAATAAGTTCTGCCCTGCGGCGCGGAGCTACCTTCATAATATCGCGGGAGGCGGGGTTAAACGCTAATGAAATTGCCGGCAGATCGTCGGTAACCAGATTTAAGAAAAGGATCTGGAGTGCTAAAAGCGGAAGAGGGAGATTGAGAATTATGGCGACAAATATTATCAACAATTCTGATGCGTTACACGATAGCTGGTAGGTGATAAATTTGCGAATATTGTTGAAGATCATTCTGCCCTCAGAAATGGCGTTTACTATGGTGGCGAAGTTGTCGTCTTTGAGCGTTAAATCGGCCACATCTCGCGAAACATCAGTGCCGGCTATGCCCATGGCAACTCCGACATGCGCTTCTTTTAGGGCTGGCGAATCATTCACGCCGTCACCGGTCATGGTTACCACCTCGCCTCTGGCTTTGAGGGCTTTAACAATGCGTAGTTTGTGTTCCGGGCGGACTCTGGCAAATATGGCAATTTCCGGAACTATTGCTTTAAGTTCTTCATCGCTCATCTCATCAAGTTCGCTGCCGGTTATGGCTTTACCGCTCAAGCCTATTTGGTGGGCGATAGAGTTGGCAGTATTAATATTATCGCCGGTAATCATTTTAACCTTAATCTTTGCTTGCTCTGCCATTTTGATTGCCTCTTTAACCTCCGGTTTAGGGGCATCTTCCATACCAACAATGCCGGCAAAGATTAGTTCATTATCAAGCGAAATGCTTTTACTTTCTCCATGTTTGTAGGCAAAAGCCACGGTGCGCAAACCTTTGTGGTTATACTGGTTATTCTTATCTAGAATATAATCCCTGTGGCCTTGGTGCAGTTCTACGATACGACCGTGGTTGTTGAATTTACTGCATCTGTCAAGGATTGTCTCTAATGCCCCTTTAACCAAGACTTCATATTTATTACCCTCTTTAATCATCACCGACATCATTTTGTGCCCTGAACCAAAAGGAATCTCCTCGACTCTCTGTTGGCTGAAAGACTCTTTATCTGCTCCGGTTTTGAGGGCGGAAACCAAAATGGCTGCTTCGGTGGCACTGCCATTTATTTGCAGTTTTTGCTCATTTTCCTCTTTTTCCACGTAGGCATCGTTACAAACTAAAGCTATTTTGGTTAAAATATCCAAATCTTCATGTTCCCCAAAAACCATTTTTTTACCGTTAAAGTAAACATGTCCGTTTAAGTCATGACCTATGCCATCGACATGGTATTCGTTATCGTTAGTTAGAATCTTTTGTGCGGTCATTTTACCGGTGGTAATGGTGCCGGTTTTGTCGGAACAGATAACGGTTGTTTCGCCCAGAGTTTCAATAGTGGACATTCTGTTAACGATGGCATTTTTCTTTGACATTCTATAGGCACCGGTGGCAAGGGCGGTGGTTAATACCAGCGGAAAACCTTCCGGTATGGCCGAAACAGACATTGCGATAATCACAATCAGAATATCGACTATGCTGTGCTCCCCACCACGATCAAAAAAATACATAATAAGACCGGCGATAATTGAGGCTGATATACCGACTGTAGCCATAATTTTGGCAATTCGATCAACTTTTTTCTGCAGAGGCAGCTCTTTGTCGGTGCCGGATATTAGTTTGGCGATTTTACCGTATTCTGTATTCATGCCGGTGTGTAAGACCTTGGCGGTTGCTTTGCCGCTTACAATAAAGGTGCCCATAAAGAGCTTATCTGCGTTTTCGGCTGATTGATTATTAATATCTGTGGATTTATGGACCTCTTTAGCTTCTCCGGTTAAGATCGACTCGTTAACCAGAAGGTCTTTTTGTTCAATTATCTGACAATCGGCAGGAACTCTTTCGCCATCTTTAAGCACAATTATGTCGCCTGGTACAATCTGCTCGGTGGGAAGTCTTTTTAGCTTTCCATCCCGGTAGAGGTTGGTAAAAAGTAGAATGGCTTTTTTAAGTGAAGAGATGGCTTTCTCGGCTTTGTATTCCTGTATAAAGCCGGTGCCGATGATTACAACAATTACCACCAATATTGTGTAATAGGTTGAATCTTTGCCAACAGACCAAGATATGATGGCAGCAGCCAATAGTAAGAATACTAAAAAGTTGCCTTTAATCTGCCGTAGCAAAATCTTTAGAGCTGAAAAACGGCTCGTCTCTTTTATGAGATTCGGGCCGTATTTTTTATACTGTTCTTTTGCCTGGTGGCTGGATAAACCTATTTGCATACAAAAAAATCCCTCCTGCAAAAATTATATCATAGTCGCGAGCAAATAGAGTGTGAATAAGTTTGTTTATACAAAAAAAGACAACGCGGTTGTCATTTTTCATGGTTCCGAGACTAGGAGTCGAACTCGCTTCGCTTCTAACAACCGACTGTTTTTAGTGTTTTCCTGCAGCGGGAAACTCCCGTTTCCCGACCCCTTCCCAGGTTCGACATCCTGGAACCATAAAAAAAGATCATCTTACGATGATCCCTTTTCATGGTTCCGAGACTAGGAGTCGAACCTAGATTGGCGGTGCCAGAAACCGCTGTCCTGCCATTAGACGATCTCGGAATATTTAATTTCAATCAGTAAATCTCTAATCTGTTGCCTTAGCAACCTTTTACCCTCGGAAGTTTTCAGAAACCTCTCTCTACGTTGAGCATCCGATTTGCACTTATAAACTTCATAATGTACAAGCACGGGTTCTTTTCTCTTAGTAGATATAACCTTATTGGAAGCATGTTGGTTAATTCTCACTTTGAGATTGCTAGTTGAGCCCGTATAGAGCTGATTCGTTTTTGTAAGATGAAGAATATAAACATAAAACATATTAATTAGACCCTGTCATTCGACAGGGCCATATCGAATGATATGGCGATCTCGGAACAATAAAGCAATATTATCACTTTTATGGGCTTGATTCAATTGATATTGACAAATGATTATGGAATATATACTATTATGCTGTCGTATGTCGCAAGGGAGACAGGTCGTCCAACGACGTTTGTTGGATGATCCAACAGATGAGGTCCTCCGCAACCGTGGTGGATTATGGTCGCTTAAAGCGACCTCCTGTCTCCTCAATCTGGGACGCACGTCGCACAACGAGGCGAGTTACGGGTTCTCCCCCGTGATTCGCCTCAAATCATTTTGGGCCTTAAGGCTCTTTTTTTGTGTTTTTGATATACTGTTTGTAAAAGGAGGCAAATGGAACATGCAATGCTAAGAGAAATTAAAGAACAACCGGAGGTGCTTAGGCGCTTGGTTGGGTCTTGTAAACATAGTTTTTTTGCTGAGGCAGTAACGCTTATTAGGGAGTCAATTAGTAATGGCGGACAAGTTGTTTTTTTGGGTAATGGCACGTCTTATCACTCTTGTATATATGGGCAGTATCTTTTTTCGATCTCTAATCATGTAATTGTTAATATTTTTGATACGGCGGAGTTTGAGCCCTTTATAGAAAATTTAAATCAGAATGCAACGGTAGTAATTGTTTCTCAGAGTGGTGAAACGGGGGATGCGTTAGAAATAATTCAAAAACTTGTCCCGAGTAAACCCGAGGGATCAAAAATTATCTCCATAACTAATAATCCTAAATCGACTTTGGCCAGGGAATCGGATGTGGCAATAGACTTAATGTTGGGCGAAACCAATGCGATACCAAGCACAAAGGGCTATACCGCCGAGATGGCAACTTTCGCCTTGCTTTCTGATGGTATTAAAGAGAGCCAAAATTTTGCGGGTAAGGTTGAGACGATCGCAAAGGAGATGAAGAGAGTAATCTTCGCAGAACACGAACAAATTAAAGCTCTTTCTGATAAATTAAAAAACCAACAGCTGATGTATGTTCTCGGCCATAGTATCGGTTTGTCAAATGCCTACGAAGCGGCTTTGAAGATTAAAGAGTGTGCACACATACAAGCCGAGGGGTATTCTGGCCCAGAGTTCAGGCATGGTCCAAGTTCAATGATTGGCTACAGTACTCCGGTTATTGTTTTCGCCCCGGATATCGAAAGTGAAGAGGATCTAAAAAGCGTGGTGGGCGAGGTTAAGCACTCTGGTGGCTATGTAATTGGGGTTGGATCAGAACATAGTCTCCATTATGATTTGCATTTAAAGACAATTGATGATTATTTGTATTCCCCCTTAACTGCCATTGTGCCTATTCAGTTATTGGCTTTTGAGTTGGCGATGACCAAGGGTCTTGACCCAGATAAGCCTATTGGAGTTAGGAAAGTGGTAGATTAGAGATCGGCGGATTCTCTCTTGGGCGAATTTTTATAATAAGCGGCTTAACAGGTGTCTTTGTTTTGTCGCGGTTTTTATGTTGGGTTGACAATTTTAGTTATTGGGTTATAATAGAATTTCTCAAGGTTGGATTGCGGAAATCTAGGGCGGTCTTGACTTGCTCTGATCGGGCTTAGCCCATCCGCTCTAACCGACCTTGTTCACCTGGTCCCGCCGCCGCCGTTTGCGGCGGGACCAATATTTTATGTGCATATAATACTTTGACGCGTTTGGCGTCTTTTTTTGATTATTTGATAAAATAGATTTTAGACCACAGAAGTTACATTCAGAAAATTCAGGAGTATTGAATGAATGGTAGCAGAAAGAGGGTAGTAAGTGCTACGATAGTCTAACACCTAACACCTAACACCTATTATTTATGTGCTTAACAATACCGGGAAAAATTAAATCGATTAAAGACGGCGTGGCGACAGTCGAAAATGGTTCCAGAACCGAGCAGATTGAGCTTGGAGTAGTTTTTGATGCCAAAGTAGGGGATTGGGTGCTTTATGCCACAAATCGCGCCGTGAGACTGATAGATGAGCAGGAGGCGCGTGAGATTATTGAGCTTCTTGAAGATAATTATCAACCGGTGGATATTGCTTCTCTACCGTTGAGGTATAAAAAGATTGTTTATAAAGTGAGAAACACTGAGAAAAATCAAAATATCAATTTAAAATCAAAAAATATTATTAATAGCAATTTAACAATCCAGCAATTTAACAATATTCACAAGAGCGATCTCGAATATCTACTACAGTTGAGAGGTAAAAATAATCTTGAAGCCTTTTACAGTGAGGCTAATGTCTTGCGTAAGAACATAATTAAAGACTTCGTCTGCATACACGGCATTGTAGAATTTTCTAACTATTGCAAGAATTGCTGTCTTTATTGCGGTATAGGGAGCAAAGCTAAAATACGACGTTATCGTATGACTTCCGACGAAATATTCATGGCAGTCGAACAGGCGGTCGAATTTGATGGTTATAAATTGGTGGTTTTGCAAAGTGGAGAGGACGATTATTATAGCGATGACGAGCTCGTGTCATTGATAGATAGGATCAAAAAAGATTTAAGAGTTTTTGTCTTCATTTCGGTGGGAGAGCGGTCTAAAAACTTTTATAAAAGAGCATTCGAAGCGGGGGCAAGCGGCTCACTTTTTCGTTTTGAAACCTCGAATCCGGAGTTATATAGCCGAATGCATCCGAATCATGATTTACAAAGCAGACTCGAATCTATACAAATGCAAATCGAGATTGGATATTATTTGGCAAGTGGTGGTTTAATCGGCTTACCAGGTCAGACTATCTCTGATATGGCAGATGATCTTTTGTTGGTGAAGAAACTTCGGATTCCAATGTTGTCGAGTGGACCCTGGATTCCAAGTTTGACTAGCCCGCTTGGAATAATAACCAATAACCAAGGCACAAGAAACAAACAAATTCCAAACGGTGTCATTGCGAGGGACGAAGCAATCTTTAACAATTTAGCAATAAAACAATTTAGCAATAATGAAAAATTGCGTCTGACTCTTAACTATATCGCGGCGGCGCGCTTTTTAATGCCGGAGATCAAAATTCCTGTGACTACAGCTTTGGAAACATTAGACCAAGAGAGCGGACGACACAAAGCCTTGTTGGCCGGTGCCAACGCCTTAATGTTTAATATTACTCCGGAAAAATACCGAGGCGATTATAATTTATACGATCATAAATATATAGAACGGGAGAAAGTTTGGCAAAAATACGGGCTCTTTAAAGGAGAGGAGAGTTACGAGATGCTAGAAGATAGGTTAAAGATCTAAATACGGCAAACCCGCCGCGTTCAGCGGCGGGTTTGTGCTCTTGTGTCTGCTCTCACAACCTCCACCCTTACTTCGCCTACTTTGGCCAGCGAGTAGGGTAGGGGCGTTACCAGTGTCACGGGCGGCTTTAGGCCCAGCGCGTGACTTGTTAGGTCAAAGCGCTTTACGGACTCGCAGCCCTGCATGTGGCGCTGAAGAGCTCGGCGTGAGCAGGTTGCCAACTCCTCTTTAAGGTCGAATGACCCTTTTCGTGTCCAGAGGTAGTCGGCAATCTCGGCCAACTCGGTACCCTTGGGTGGGATGAGGCGTAGCTCCAGCCTGCAGTGCAGGAAGGCTGAACCTCTGGCGATACTACAGCGCAGAGGCAGACTTAACCTAGACGGTAGGCGATAGACCTTGCCATAACCCAAGCCCTCCATGATCTGTGCAACCTGCGGGTCCAGGCTGTGGCTTGTGGTTCCACCCGTGTACTCTACTGTGGCGTAGCTTTCTCTTGCGGTCTGCACCACAATGAAGCGCTTGACCCCGGCGTCACGCAGGGCCAGGTGCTGGCTGCGTCTGGCTACTTCGGCGATCATACCGCCGAGGCTGGAAACAACTCGCCATAACAGCCAGAATGCGACAACGCCAAACCCCACTCTCTGCCATGTTGCAATCGCCAGCAGTGCCGTGAAGACACCGAAGACGATATTATTGCACAGGGTAATAAACCTCACGACGCCCGCAGCCGTCTTGAGGTGATTGAAGGCAGAAACCCTCAGTTCGTCCAAACCGTGATTCTCCAAGGCTTTCGCCTCCTTTGCAGTATTGATCGGACGTATGAATATAACATAAAAGATACAACTTGTAAATAGTCTGATGCTCAATTGCACACAGCAAAACTCCCGCAATAGAATTTTGCGGGAGTTTTGAAAATAGTCATTAGTGAACTCTTGTTATCTCTTTGGGACAAACAGCCTGTGCCAGAGTATGTGGCCCTGATCCACCATCTTGCCATCTTTATAGCCCCACTCAACTTTTTCCGGGTTTTCTGGCATATTATCCTCAATCAATTTAACTTTTTTCTGGTTTTTCTTGCGGGTAATAAGGATAAGTGTCATATCTATAAGCGGATATTTTGCTGCAAGCTGTTTGGCAAAATCGTTTTCCTGTTCGCGATAAACAATACGATAGAAATCATACATATTCATAGGTGGACAAGCCCGGCTGAATCTGATCTCATATTCACCGAGTTTGTCTTTGGGAATTATTTTACCTTTCATTATATCTTCGATAATAAGCGGGTAAGTCTCGAAGCCACTCTTATTATTATATGCTGGGCTTTTTGTATGAACAGCAATAACTCCGTTGTTGGCTAAATATGGCATCAAGTCCACCAATAGTTCTCGAGTAACCTTTAGGCCGTCGTGACCTCCGTCACAGTGAAGTGCAATTTCGACGGAATCTGGGCGAGCTTGGTATGGGGGGTTAATATATGCTCCGGCAATTTCCTGATCTTGATACAGGTGTAATGCGGAGCGCAGAAATCCATGATGGGTCTGATATCGTTCTTTTTTGTTGCCATTGCGTTTGATGTTGGCCAGAGTGGCGTTGATTGCTCTCTGGTTTGGGTCGACTAGAAGAATCGGATTATCTAATCCTAGATTATCCAAATATTTACCCATTAGTGTAGCTTTAACACCGGTGCCGCAACCCCCATCGATGAAGATCTTTCCTGGATTAGCTTTGGCTGCGTTCATTAATGCTTGGCGCGAATAATCCCAATCGGGCACATGTTCCCCGGGAGTATAGACGAACAAAATATCATTTGGTCTGGTGCCGTCTGGATTAAAGGTAAAGTAATTATCTGGCATTTCAATATGAATACCGTCGATATCTACCCATTTCTGTCTTACATCTCCTAGAAGCGGCTTATTGTTGTAGGTGAATTGTTGGATTTTGTCTGGAAGCTTTACTTCGGCAATTCTGTCGAATGAATCTTTCTCTTTCTTACTTAGTTTTACTAATTGGCTCATTTTATTCCCTTCTAATTTTATGTCATGGTCGGCTACGGCTTTGTGCGCTAATACCCGATCATGCCAGTTTCTGCCTTTTAAATCTAAATTATGTTTAATTTCCTTTTTTTCTCCCTTGCCATCACGCCTAATAATTCCATCTGTGAAATAAAGGTATGCATATCTACCGGCTGTTTTTGAGATAAAGTTTCTGTAACAATTTGGGTACAATTGATTAAGAAAATCTATTGTTTTTATGCGTGGCAAGATGTTAGTCCACTCAATTGAACTATCAGCGATTATCTCCGGCACGTATTTAAGATAATTTGGCCCATCCTTATCACCGAGGCAGAACATGTTAAAGAAAATTATGCCATTTTCGGCCAGATGATAGTCTGCTATGGTAAGCTGGTAGATAAACTCTCTTTGGCCTAGGCTACCGCCTCGAGCGTGAAAGGGGATGCTCTGCTCTGAGTCGCGTGGATAGAGGTGGTAGGGAGGGTAAATTCCAATAACCTTGGCTGATTCTTTAGGAACCGAATCTCTCTGGTAGGTCTCTAGTTTGAATTCAATATTGTTAAGATCATTATTTAAAGCATTATCTTTTGCGGTTTTGATTGCTCTTGGGTTAAGGTCTATGGCCGTAATTTTTGTTTTAGGGAAGTGTTTGGCGATTAGCAGCGAAAAGATACCACTACCGGTGCCAACGTCGAGGAAGTCGATCTCTCCAGCTGACTCGTTTAATACTCTATCGAGTTTCGGCTTAACATACTGCCAAAGAATAGGTTGTTCTTCATACATAAAATACATTAAAGCTTCGTTGCCGAGTTTTACATGTTTTGATCCTGCTGGATCGGTTTTGATTTTTACACCGTCGATAACGGCTTGTTTAGTGCTAATGTTGATGTCCAAGGTATCTCCTTAAAAATTAATCATAAGGCGAGGCTCGAGCGGTAAAGCTGCTCGAGCCCGGCTCTTACGATTACCAGCTTAGCTGGTAGTCAATACCTCCTTCCCAGCTCCCTTCGGAGCGGAAGTTGTGGTGGTACCAGGCGCCGAAGCGCCCGTTGGTGAAGCTTGGTCCCACCCACCATTCGGGCTTTCCGCCTTCTTTTACGCGGAAGTGACCCGTGAGGGCGAGGCCCTCGGCGAGCGGCACGGCCGGGGTGGACACGTCCACCCATGTTGGTGCGTCTCCGAGGCCAGCCAGTACCAAGACCTAAGACTTGGTGCTGCCACCACCGAGGCCAAACTGCAGCCCGGGGCGGAGCCAGAGGTTGTCGTCGCGGCGGACTACGGCTTTGAGCCCGTCGCCAACTGCGATCTTAGCGATGGTCAGGTCGTAGCCGCTGTGGACGTCACGCTCCTGATAGAGCGTGAGGGCGCCAGTGTTGACGCAGACATATGGTGCGACGTAGTCGTCCATGGCGAAGACGCCAGTGGAAACGGTCACGTCGGCGGCGTGGACAGCGGTGAGGCTGGTGAGGATCACGGTGATGGCGACGACGATAGTGGTTTTCATTTCGTCGGCCTCCTTTGCGTAAGCCCGCCGGCATGATTTGCCCGAAGCGGGCATTTTGTGAAACTTCAAGGGTTGTTACACCCTCAGAGATGGAATCTAACGTGCGGATTAGATGCCATCTCTTAAGGTGTATATTGTTAATGTTTGGTCTTGCATGGTGGAACGGCCTAGTGTATCATATAAACAAAGAGTGGCAAATAAGACCACAGGGCGGTAAATACCACCATATATTCTAAAACGAGGCTAGAACATGAAATATTACCAGATTTTTGAGAAATTTGGACTGGCAAAAAATGAAGCAATTATATACGAAACTCTGCTTAATGAGGGGGAGAGCAATGTGGCGAATATTTCTGTTAAGTCAAAAATACATCGCAGAAATGTTTACGATTCTTTAAATCGGCTCATTGAGAAAGGTCTAGTGTTCGAGATATTACAGAGCAGAGAAAACATATATAAAGCGGTGGATCCGGATAAATTTTCGCAGATGTTGGCGGAAAAACAGAAAGAGTTAGATAAAATTATGCCCCAGCTTAAAAATATTTATCAAAATAAGCCTCATGCTCAGGAGGTTTATATTTACAAAGGCTTAGAGGGATACAAAAATTACATGAGAGACATTTTGCGACTAGGCCAAGACGATTATATTTTAGGGGGCAAAGGCCTTTGGGCGGATCCTAAAATAATCAGTTACACCGAGCAGTTCATGAAAGAAGCTAAAAAGCTTGGCATCAAATTTCATATCATTTATGATGAAGAGGTAAAAAAATCTAAGCATAAAATTGCCTCTTTTATTGGCGGCAGCTATCGTTTTTTACCGGAGAAATACTTTACCAACTGTTCCATGGAGATATTTGCCGATAGGGTCGTGATTCTTTCTGATATAGGCAGACACGGCGAGATGGATGAGAATTCTGTCCACACGGTAATTATTAATCGACAGGTAGCGGATGCCATGAGAACTTGGTGGAAGGCACTGTGGGGCATTGCAAAAGAATAATTATTAGTAAAAAAGGTTAATATGGGTACAGATAATAATGCCTTGATAATACTTGCTAACCATGATTTTAGAGACGAGGAGTATTTGGAAACGTATCAGGCTTTAAGGGATGCTGGAGTAGAAACAAAAATTGCTGCCAACAGCAATGAGGATTGCCGTGGGGTAACCGGCACAACTGTTTCGGTGGATTACACCTTCGATGAGATAGACCCTATCCAATATAGCGCGGTCGTGCTAATTGGGGGCGTTGGAATACAAGGTTACCTACATGATGAAAGCCTACATAAACTAGTTATAGATTTTTTAGCAAATGGCAAGATAGTTGCTGCGATATGTTGGGCTCCAGCCATACTGGCTAACGCCGGCGTATTAAATGGCAAAAAAGCTACCGTATGGGTAGGCGCAAGTGAAGATTTAAGCAAAAGTGGGGCGGAATATACTGCAGAGACAGTAACAGTTGATGGCAATATTATCACCGCAAACGGTCCCGACGCCGCTTCTAAATTCGGCGCCACCATTGCAGAAATGATAATAGGATAGGGAGTTTAGTATAATGCATAAGGCAGAAAGCGATATGGGGTAAAGGGGAAATAGGAAAATAAAAAAATCAAGAAACGAAGAATCAAGGAAGCAAGAAATTTAGCTTTGCATGATCCCGTTGTCAAGAGAGTCATTTCATGTTAGAATGTTCTGTGTTCGGCGCCATCGTCTAGAGGCTAGGACGCCGCCCTCTCACGGCGGTAACAGGGGTTCGATTCCCCTTGGCGCTACCATGAAAAGCGCATCACTTCGGTGGTGCTTTTTTCATGGTAAGGGGGATCGAACGGAGGTGTCTATAAGAGAGTGGATTAGTAGCTGGGATCTATCTCCCCTTCGCGAAGCAAACGATTTACGGTGGTGGCCAATTTGTCAGGTTCGAATTCCGCTTTAACAAAGTATCCGGCGGCACCAAGCTCGCGGGCTTTGTCTGCAGAGGCCTCCTTGGGAAGGTTTGAGAGAATCATCACTGGAATTGATGCGGTATCCTTATCACTTTTAAGTTTATCTAGAACATCTAAGCCGTTAAACTTTGGCATAATAATATCCAACAATATTAAATCCGGATCTTGCTTTAGGGCCATATCCAGCCCTACTTCGCCATTATTAGCAAACATTACCTCGTGCCCACCGAGTGCTTCGCCGTACATGTTTAATATCGGCTCTTCGTCATCAATGATTAAAATTTTAGACATACATTTCCTTTGTGATTAATATTTTTCTATTATCTAATAAGGAAAACATTACTTATAATTTCGCTGCTTTTTAATCCATGGGTTGCTTTTTGGGAAGAGTTAGAGTAATTTTTGTTCCTTTGTTTACAACGCTGTCAATTTTAATGTGACCGTGATGTTTTTCAATTACGGTTTTTGCAATGTATATGCCAAGACCGGATCCGTGATTATCAACATCAATTGCGTTTTGCGACCTAAAAAATCTGGTACCGATTTTCTCGATTTCTCTCTCCGGAATACCAATTCCTGTGTCAGCAACGGTTACATCAACCACTTCTGGGCGGTCAGTAACAGAAATAGTAACACGACCTTTCTGGGTGTACTTTATGGCATTTTCAATTATGTTTGAGAAGGCTTGGCGCAGATGGTCCTGATCGGCCATAATTACAATATCTTTACTTATGTCTTTGATAACCAGGCTGATATGCTTTTCTTCTGCTTTGCCTTCAAGTGATTTACTAACAGAGCCAATTATATCAGATAGGTTAACGTCAATAATTTTTAGTTTAATCTTCTCCTGTTCGATTCTGGATATTGAAAGCATTGAACCAACCAATTCAATCATCTTTTCTGTGGATGACATAATCTCTTTCAAGAAGGTAGTTTGTTTTGATGCCAGTTTGCCGGCTTTTTCGGCAAGCAACAGAGAGGTGTAGCCTCTAATTATCGAAAGAGGCGTGTTTAGCTGGTGCGATGTAACGGTAATAAATTCTTTATCTCTTTCTATTAGGGCTTTTTCGTAAGTAATGTCTCTAACAATTGCGAGTGCCATAGCCGAGTTGGATTTGCTGTCTTGAAGCAGAGTGTGGGAGGCCTCTATATCCACAATTTTACCCTCTTTGGTAATAAGTGAGTTTTCAACATACTTTTCCTTTTGCGTGGTGGCGATAGTGAACATCATATCCGGAAGAAGGGAGTAGTTCTTTTCCGCGGAGAATTTCAACAGCTCTTGGGCGTTTCTGCCGATGGCGTCTTTTCTGGTGTAGCCGGTGATTTTCTCCATGCCGGGGGAGAATTCTTCAATCGTTTTGTCCTGGTCTAATACCAATATCCCGTCTGTAGAATTATTAAATATCAGGTCTATGGTTTTTTGTCTACTTTTTAGTTGCTTGTGACTTTCTGTTAGTTTTATTGTTTTTTCTCTGGATTCATTTAGCAAGGTTCTATTTTTAAGGTAAAAATAGACCGAGGCTATAAGTGCCGCCATGGATAAGTAGCGCAAAATCTGTTCGGCTTGATACCACTGGAAGCGGGATACCACAAAAATGGTAATAAATATCACCAAAATCCAAAAAAGAACTTCTGCCCATTGCTGAATTTTTTGATTCGAAATTTTTGTCACTATTCCCCTCGCTTAGCTGACATAATTATAGGCTATTTGCTTGCAATTAGGCAAATGGTATAATGCAAATAGGCGCTTAAGCGCCTAATTGCAAATGCAAATTTCTAATTTATAAAAGAATTCCGAATTCAACAATCAATTATTTAGATGTTTTCATTTAGAGCCTAGAGTTTTAGGATTCGGGGTATAGGGTTATATGAAGCAGAGGGGATCGGCAATTCTAATAGCGGTATTTTTGGTAGCTGCTGTGGGCAGTGCTTCTTTTGCTATTGGTCGGCTATTTTTAATGGATGCGGCGATATCGGATAAATACGAGAGCTCAGTAATTGCCTATTATGCGGCAGAGAGTGGTATAGAGGAGGGCTTATTGCGTTATCGCTACGACAAAAACCAAGAAGTGCTTGCAGGTGGTAGCATGCCAATTATCAACTTAACCGATAATGTTCGGACAAGTGGTGATCCATCGTCTGATGTTTTTGAGCCACTCAAAAGATACTATGTACCTTCGGTAACTTATCTGCAAGATTACTATGGTG
The DNA here is from genome assembly GCA_002070055.1 of bacterium ADurb.Bin212. Classification (GTDB taxonomy): domain Bacteria; phylum Patescibacteriota; class UBA1384; order XYA2-FULL-43-10; family XYA2-FULL-43-10; genus MWCM01. The sequence continues at coordinate 45,583 of MWCM01000001.1, forward strand.
AAGATGTAGATAATAACAATAATTTAAATGAACAAGATATAACAGATCCAAATTATCCAAAAGAGTATACGATACTAAAAGACGAAACTATAAAGTTGGACTTAAGCCAGATGGTTTTGAGCGAAGACGGATCAATTCCGCAAGATAATATTGAGCTTTATGTCAAATTCATTGATACCAGCGGCAATGTTGCTTCGTGCAGTCCTGCTTCCCCATTTTTCCTTGAAGTTTCAATGGTGGGCAGAACCCCTAGTTCAGATCGTCACCAAATTAAGGGTGTGCTGATCGACCAGAGTTGTTCGTATGATGTAAATGACATTGCTTCTGGTTCATTTATTAGTTCTGACCAACGTTTTTCCAATGGTGTTAACAGGTTCGACAATCTTTACGCTAGGCTCAGAAGCATAAACGATGACCCCATTTTTGATATAAATGGAAACAGAAGCTATCTAGAAATGGCACTCAAGCCCGTAGGCAAGGAAATCTCTGGTGTAATTATTGGCATGAAACTGTCCGGTTCTACCAATCATTTTCCAGCGCCCTATAACACAATCAAGTCAACCGGTCACTATGGGGGTGTTACCAGAACCTTAGAGGCAAAAATTGACCGTCAGGCTGGCACGGTATATGATTTATTTGACTTCGTGTTATACAAATATTAATTGTTTTAAATAATATTTTGGAGGCGAATATGGGTGAGAATAAAAAGATTTTAATTGTCGACGACGATTTAACTCTAAGAGAGATGTATGAAGAGAGGCTTAAATTTGACGGTTTCGTGGTGATTGGTGCCAGCGATGGAGAGGAAGCGCTAGCCAAGACCCGCCAAGAGATGCCAGACTTAATACTACTAGATATCATGATGCCTAAAATGAACGGAGTTGATGTTCTTAATCATTTGCGATCAGATGAAGCCACAAAAAATATTCCGGTTATCGTTTTAACCGCTCTTGTTCAGGAGATAGATAAAGTTAAAGCACTAATGACGCCAAAAGACGGCTATTTGATAAAAAGTGAGCAAATGCCCAAAGAGGTTCTAGCAAAAGTGCACGAAATCATCGGCTAAAAGATATAAAAAAAGCCCTCTGTTTCACTACAATGGGCTTTTTTATTTGATTGATTATTTGTAGGGGAGAAACGGATTTTCTCGGCCGTAACCTTGTTCTGGGGTTGCTATAGGTTCATGGGACGAGTCTTGGATGGCTGTAAGTTTAGATTGGTTTATCTCTATTTTGTTGCCACTTTTGTCGTTGATTAATTGTGGCCGGGAGATAATCAGCGAATATATCCAGTAACTCATAACTGCACCGGCCAAGAATATAAAGAAGGTGATAATAATTGAACTGAATTTTAATATATTTTTATCTTCCATAATAGATTTTTCCTTGAACTCTTAAGTTTAGTGTTCCTTCATCGTCGTTGTATCCGCCCAAAGAGATAGATTCAATGGTGTTAAAGCGACTCAAGCTTTCCATTTTTTCGAAAAAGACAAGAATATTCTGGTATGGGCTGCTAAATGAGGCGGTAAAATCCAGATACTTATTGTTTGGTGCGCTTGATTTGGATTCTTTTTTGTCCGTCTTATCTGTTGTATCTGTTGTTTTGCTGGCTTTAGTGGTTTTAGGCTCTGCAACATTTAGTGAATCGACAATAAGTGGGATGGAGGTAGTGGTTTGTTCAATATTTACAATGAAACTACTGGCCTCTTGCTCCTCTGGCCAGTAATTATTAACTAATAGCTTGGTGTCTTCAAGAGATTTTTTATTTTTATCTACTTCTTTAAGTTGTTGCAGTTTTTTATCTGCGTTGCGTAATTCCAAACTAATTTTCTCTATGTCGCTTTGGTTCTTTACTAGTTGGTTAATTTTGGAGGTCAGAAATAGAAAATAGAAAGCCCCAATTATTAGCAATGTGGCTACAATTTTTACAATTATTATAGTGGTGGGCGACTTCATTTTTCGATACTCCCATACATAGAAAAAGTAAAGAAACCGTTTTTCTCATCAAAAACCGAGCTTTGAAAGGATAGACTCTTAAGCAGTTCCATCTCCTCCAATTTAGCCTGAAGCTTAACTATATCGGCCCTTGTTTCTGCCGCAGCCGAGATCGAAAAGGTCTTTTTGGTTTTATCTACTTGAATTGAGTTAACAAGGACTTTCTCTGGGATAGAGCTATTGATCTCTTTGAAAAAGGCCGACCACTCGACGCGGTCTTTATCTAGTGTTTCCAGTTTGCCAAGCTTCTGATTTATGGTATTAACATCATCTTCAATGCTTTTTAATTTGGATATCTCCACTTTGGTTTCGTCTAATTGCTGCTTATTTTTTGTTAATTGGGCGTCAAGAAAGAAATTGACAAAATATACCGCGCTATAGGTCATTACCACCATAATCAATAAAGTAAGCATAGCTCCGCTTATTTGCACAGAGAGCTTCTTAATTTTTTGCTCTTTTTTAATTTTTGGTGGTAATAGATTTATCATGTTCTAAATTTTTCTTAAGGCCAAACCGAGCGCTGGAATGAATTGAGGTTCTAGAGTTTTTTTATTGGTGATAAGTGGTGAGGAGACTTTTGACTGGATTTTGGTAGCTTTACTAAAATAGTTGTCTACTCCCTTAATTTTGGCGGCGGAACCGCAAATTTCGATGTAATCAATTGGGTTGGGTTTGTAGCTACGGTTCTGATAATACCTAATTGCGTCCAAAACTTCGTCAATAATTTCGTTAAAAACCACGCCAAAAGTTTCTTGGTCACTATTCAGATTAATCTCTGAAATATCTTTGATGCCGGGTTTTATGGAGTAAATTTTTTCTAAAATTTGATTTTTAGCACTTGAAGCGGTGGTAACAAGACGAATGTTTCCTCTGTCCCAGATGGCGATTCTGGTTAGCTCTGTGCCAATGTGCACAACCGCAATACTTTTAGTTTTGTCGCGGATAATTGCTCTACCAGTGGCAATGGGTTTTGTTTCTAATGCCGCTAATTCCAGATCTGCCATCTTTGCCATCTCCACATAATCGTCAACCAACTTTTTGGGAGATGCGGCTACTAAAACATCCATTAATGATTCTTCGGGATGAGTTGAAAGTATTTGATAATCTATATAGACATCGCTTAGCGGAATAGGCAGATATTGTGCGGCCTCGTTAGGCACGGCTGTATCTAACTCCCTGGAACTCATCTTGGGGACCTGAATTGTTTTTGAAAATACAAAAGTCTCAGGCAGAGCCGTTACAATTTTTCGCGCTTTAATGGGGTGAGGGGAGGCTTTGCGACAGGCCTCTTTAATCATGTTGGCCGTTGCGGCCTTGTCTCTAATGCGATCACGATCCAAAATCGGCTCGGTTAGAGTGTATTCTGATATACCCCAAAGCTCTACACCGTTAGATGTAGACTTTGACACTTCACAAAGTTTCAGGGTCTCGAAGCCGATATCAAGCCCAAAAACGCGCTCCGAACCGCCAATGAATGAAAACAATGCCCCTCCGAGTTTTTTAGCAATATCTTGTTATTAAAATTATAGTATATCTTCAGTTTATTGCAATATCCACTCTTTTGATTCCGGATAAATCTTTGACGTGGCCCAGACAAATAATCCGCAAGACCACGCAAAGGGGACTTCGTTTTTGTATGCAGGCCATCTTTTTATGGGGTGTCCGTAAGGGGTGTATATTTCATAAACCGCCCCAAACTCATTGATACTCTTTGCTATATTTGCCAGTGTTCTATGAGCCATGGTTAAATCTCCGGTAAGATGCCAAGCGAGAGCACATAAGGCACCTATCCAAATTCTATAACCACCGTAATCGGCCAATCCGGCTAGAAAGAGCTGTGGTTGAATAATTCTTTTTTTGTAGTAAGGGTAATTCGCTTTGGGAATAAATGTTTTGCCCTGATATTGCTTGATACGTTCGAGTATCATTTTTGACTTACTTGCGTCTGTTAATCCAAAAATTATTGCCAGTAAGTTGCCAGCCGTATCTAGGTAATGATGTTTTCTGCCATCAACCCAATCTATGTAGTAATCTTCGTTCCAGAACAACTCATCAATTTTCATAGCGGTTTTTTCCAAGTTTTGTTGGTAACGGGCGGCGACCTCACAATTTCCAAGCTGGTTGTTTAATTCAACAAATTGTTTCAACGCGCCGTAATAGAGGACATTGTTAATAAGTGTTTGGCCTTTTTTCTTGGTATGATCCATCCAGTTCGCTAGATAACCCTCTTCTATGAGGCCATCTTTATTTTTATCTTGTCGTTCTAACCACAAAAATGACAGTTCCAAATGGGGAAATAGCTCGGTAATATATTCTTTCTGATAGTCTGCCTTTAATAATTCGCAGGCCGATAACGGGAATAAAATATTTTGGTCCACGACCTTGTCGCCGAGATAATTCTTATAGTTGGGAAGTGGCTTTTTGAATCTTTTTTTAATATGAAGATACTTCAAAAACTGGTCTATCGAAATAATTCGATAGGGCAAGTGTCCGGAGGTTTTTTGATGTTTTAAATAAAGTTTTAAATTAGTTTTAACTTGAGAGGTATCGCCCAAAGCGATAGATCCCAAAGATGCAAACATGCTATCTCGAGCCCAAAAATCAACAAAATTTCGTTTGCCGGCTAAAATTCCCTCGGCTGCATAGCAAGACCTTAAGCCTTCTGCGGATATTTTATAAGCTTTGCGGATTTCATTCATAAAGGCATTATATCGCGTTCACCAATCCATAGATAGGCTGTAACACAGAAACAATTATTAAACCGATTCCCAAACCCATAATAACCATCAGCACAGGCTCTAAAAGTGTTGAGAGATTGTTGGTAACGGCATCTACTTCTTTGTCGAAGAAGTTGGCAATGGTGTCAAAAACTTGGTCTAACGAACCCGATTTCTCTCCGACCGATACTAAATTCCCCACCATTTTGGGAAAGAGTTTGCAATCTTTTAGGGCTTTAGATACCTGCTCACCAACCTCTACTTTTTTGATCATTTTGTCTATCTCGTCTTGGTAAATTACATTGTTGATGACTTGTTTTGAGGTTCTAAAGATCTCCAAGAGAGGTAAACCGGATTTTGTAAGCCCGGAGAAGGTTCTGGCGAATCTTGCCATATAGGTTTTTTTGAATAAACCACCAAAAACGGGTATTTTTAATTTCATTGAGTCAAAGAGATGCCGTCCAGAATTTGTTTTGCCATACATCCTGATTAAAACAAAAAGTATAATGGCGGCGATGGCGATATAAACCAGATAATCTATCATAAACTGGGATAGGGCAATTACAGCCTTTGTTAAAGGTGGAAGAGGAACGCCCGAATCATCAAAAATTGTTTTGAGTTGAGGAATAATTACAACCAATATTAAAATCATTACAGCAATCAGGGCAGTCAGCACAAAGATGGGGTAGATCATGGCGCCTCTTAATTTGGAGGTTATGGCGTAATCTTTCTCTAGTTGGACTGTTAGGCTTTGTAATACATCATCAAGCTTGCCGGATTTCTCGCCGCTACCTATGGTGTTTACATAAACCGGATCAAAAACCGTCGGGTGTTTTTGCATCGCAGCAGAGAGAGGCTGCCCACCCTTGACGTCGGAGATTACTTGGCTAATAACTTTGGCAAAGTTTTTGTCGGAAGTTTCCTCTTTTAGCGCCTCCATGGCTTCAACAATGGATAGGCCCGATTTTATCATTACGCCAAGCTGTTGGGTAAAGATAATTTTGTCTTTTATTGTAACCTTATTAAAGATTTGTGGCAGAGCTCTGCTTTGGCTTGATGAATTGATATTACTAACGTATAAACCTTGTTCTCGAAGCGCCAAAATAGCGCCTTGCTCATCGTTGGCTTCAATTTCTCCAGATATTAACTTTCCATCTTTGTTGCGCGCTTTGTAGTTAAAATGCATATTTAGCTTCTTAGTAATTAGCTTCTTAGCTTGTTAGTTGATTAAATCCAAGTCGATTTGACCTAAAAAGCTGATAAGCTAAAGCCTAATTCCTGATTTAATTCTTGGTTGCTCTCCAAACTTCTTCCATGCTGGTGATGCCCTCAGAGGCTTTGATAATTCCATCTTGAATCATGGTAACCATACCTTGGCTGATGGCCAGATTGTTAAGCTCGTCGGATGAAACTCGTTTCAAAATTTGCTGTTGCATCTCCGGTGTTACATCCAACACCTCATATATGCCTAATCTGCCTTTGTAGCCGGAGTTATCACAACTTTTACATCCTTTGCCCTTGTAGAATTTCAACTCCTGGCTCTGAATCTGATTTTTCTCTGCCGATGGCATTTTATCAATCTCTTTGTTGATCTCGGCAATCTCTTCATCCGGCAATTGAATCTCCTCTTTGCAATCCTGGCACAGGGTTCTAACTAAACGTTGGCCCACAACCACGTTGATAGAGGAGGTTATAAGGAAGGGTTCGACTCCCATGTCGATCATTCTAGGGGCGGCCCCAGCCGCGTCGTTGGTGTGCAGGGTGGACAAAACCACATGCCCCGTTAATGCCGCGTGAACGGCCATCTCAGCGGTTTCTCTGTCTCTTATTTCTCCTAGCATTATAATGTCTGGATCTTGTCTTAAAATGGATCTTAGACCGGCTGCAAAGGTGTAGCCGATTTCAGAATTAACTTGGCTTTGGTTAATACCTTTCATCTGATATTCAATCGGATCTTCCAGCGTGATAATATTTACACCTTCGGTATAAACCTTTTGGATCATGGCGTATAGAGAGGTGCTTTTGCCACTGCCCGTTGGACCTGTTACCAAAACCATGCCGTGGCTTTTAGTCAAGTTTGCCTCAAGCGCCTTCAGGCCGCTACCTCTTATTCCAAGCTGCTCTATGGTTAAAATGCCACTATCTTTGTCCAAAATTCTCATTACAATCTTTTCGCCAAATGCAACCGGCATGCTTGAAACGCGGAAATCAACACGGCGACTATCGACGTGCATGTTGAATCTGCCATCTTGAGGTACTCTTTGCTCATCAATTTTCATGTTGCACAAAATCTTGATTCGGGATATAACAGCTGCTTGAATCTCCTTAGGCAAAGAAACCTTTTTTCTTAAAACACCGTCTAGACGGAAACGGACTTCAACTTCTTTCTCTGTTGGTTCAATATGAACATCTGAAGCCTTGTCTCTTATGGCTCTTTTCAAAAGCGATGAAACAATTTTGGCGGCCGGAGCGTCATCGCTGACCGTCTCGACAATCTGTTTGGACTCATTATTTTCTTCGCTCTTTTCATCCTCCTCTTCGGCAGTGGCTATTGCGCTTGACACCTCGCTCTCCAGATCTTGGTATTGGCTTAGAACAGAGTTAATATCTGATTCTGTTGCTAAAAAGAGCTTAATCTTCTCGCCTAATAATCTTTTAATCATCTCTCTTGTTTCGACATCTTCAGGATCCACCATGGCGATGCTAATAACGCCATCATTCTCTTCAAAGGCTACAGATTTATACGATCTGGCGATATTTTCCGGAATTTTAGAGAGTAATTCTTTCGGCACAATAAAATTATTAAGATCTTTATATTCGATTTTGGTTTTGTCGAAATTAAAAGAGCCTTCAGCACCTGAGAATATTGAGGCATGTTGTTCGTTGGGAGTAGGGGGAAGTGAATCCTGGTTTACCTCCGTATTTGCGCCTAATGTATCTTGGTTGGGTTGTCCCAGCTCCTCTTTGATATTGTTAATCTTCTCTTCAGCGTTCTGACTAGCTTCTACAGGAACGATATTAACCGGCGTTGCTTCTGCTTTAGCGGAGTTTTTGTCAAAGATACCGAATTCTGCCATATTTACTGGAGTTTTGACTTCTTCATTAGAAGCAGGCTGGTTACTGTTTTCTGGAGCAGCGTCATCCTTAATTTGATCGCCAATTTCCTGATTTTTTTTGCCAAATCCCAGTTTATTCTTAAGAAGGCTCAGGGCACTTTGACCTTGACTTTGTTGGTCAGTTGGTTGAGTTTCCTTGTTTTCTTGCTCTGGTTGATGGTTGTGGGCTTTGATACTGCCTTTAACAGTCGAAAACTCCCTGCTACCATCGCTTAAAATCTCCTCAAAAATGTTAACAGGCTTTTGCCTGCTTTCTGATGTTTGCGAGTGATATTTTTCTATGTCATCTTCGTGGTGTTTGCTTGGCTTGTTTTCTGATTCTTGACTGTTCGATGGGTGATCAATATTGATGACCTCAATTTCGTCTGCAGGTTTGTTAAATCCCTCTGATATATCGTTTTCAGTTTTTTTCTTGCTGTTATTAACGTTTATTTTAATCTCCTCTGAAAAGGATTCTTCCGCAGCTTTCTCCTCAAGGTCGTTCTGGTCGCTAATCTCTTCTCTTCCAGAAACCGCCCTTTTCAAATTGCTGGCGGGCATCCACTTTATTACTCTAGTAGGTAACATAATGAGTTTTTTGCCGTTCTTGGGGTGATTTATTGTTTTGGACGGATATTCGATATCATAAAAAGAACCAAAATTTGAATAAACAACTTTTTGGCCGTTGCAAAGTGCCTCTTTAACCACAGCCCCAAAAGCGATAATGAGGTTCTCTGACTGTCTTTTTGACAGAGAAGTTTTTTTGGCTATGGCCTTAGCTAGATCGCTACGATTCATGCCCCTCCGTAATGAGTTAACAAGATGTCTGGAAATGAAAAATCCCCTCCAAAAACAGTATAACAACCGCTCTTGGACAAAGCAATATTTATATGGAAAACAGACGATTTTGACTTACCGTTTAGTTGGACTCGCGCTTAAATTGTCGCTTGCTCTTAATAATATTAGTTAAATATTTTTCCTTGCTAAATTTGTCACTTAAAAAATTATTATGTTCACATCTCTTGGGACAAACTGGGGATAAATTCGGGCTATTTCTTGATTAAAATATAGCTATTAGCTTTTGGAGCAACAAAATATACATCTCGACACGAGTTATGTGCGGCGATGGTAAGTAGAGGATATAATAAGATTGATTTGAAGCGCAACAATATTGAGATTTTTATTTTGATTTTCTATGACGCTATATCGTAAATACAGGCCACAAAATTTCAAAGATTTATACGGTCAGGATCACATTCGAGATACCTTGCTTCAAGCTGTTAAAGAAGATAGATTGTCTCAGGCCTACCTCTTTGCTGGTCCGCGTGGTACAGGAAAAACTTCTACCGCCAGATTAATTGCTAGGGTTGCCAATTGTTTAGAAATAGACAAAAACAGGAAAACGGGGGAGATCAAAAGTGGCGAGCCCTGTGGAAAGTGCCTGAACTGTTTAGATATTTTAGAGGGGAGATCTTTAGACATAATTGAGATCGATGCGGCCTCAAATCGTGGTATAGACGAGATCCGCCAGCTTCGAGAACAAGTCAAGTTTGCTCCTGCCAGTGGCAAATATAAGATTTATATAATTGACGAAGTTCATATGTTGACCCGCGAGGCATTTAACGCCTTGCTTAAAACTCTAGAGGAACCGCCAACTCATGCTATTTTTATCCTCGCTACCACCGAACCTCAAAAAGTTTTGCCAACCATTATCTCTAGAACTCAGCGCTTTGATTTTGGCCGAATATCACTTACCAGTCTGACAGATAATTTGGAGCGCGTAGCTAAGGCAGAGAAGTTTAACTACAGCAGAGATGCCCTAGAGATTATAGCGCATATGGCAGAGGGTGGCGGCAGAGATTCTTTGTCTTTGCTTGAGCAAGTCTCATCTTATTCAAACGATATTTCTGTTGATAATGTTAAGAAAATTCTCGGTTTGACTGAATCGGGTCAGGTGATTGGGCTTATACGGGCGATTTTTAATTGCGAAGCGGAGGAGGGATTAAAAATCGCCCAGGGCCTTTACGACAGCGGAAGTAATATTGCCCAACTTAACAACTCCATTTTGGGTGTTTTGCGGAAAATTCTTAATTGGTTGGTTGCTGGTGATTTTTTGATTGATGATACTGCCGAAAATAAAAAAAATTTGGCTGATCTTTGTTCTGCTGTAAAGAATCGTTACCCCCAAAATTCCACTTCCTCTGTGCTTGCTGTTATTCGTGAATTTGTCGAGGCAAATAAAAATCTTAAAGAAACAGTCGATCCTCTTATGGCAATTGAGGTGGCCATTGTCAGTTCAACTGAGTCTTTAAAACCATCTTTGAATATGGGGAGTGAATTCAAGAAAGCTTCTGACCCTGCCAAGGTTTTAACGGTTGCCAGTAAAGAACAAAAAGATCCGGACGCCGCCTTAAACGACAAAGAGTTTAAATTAAAGGTCCAAAATGATAAGCTCTCCGACAAAAAAGATTTTTCCAATGATCAAGATTCCTCCAACAAAAAGGTAGACGTGAGCGTATCACAAGAGGCTCCATTACCTTCAGATAGTCCGTCTGCACTTCTAAGCGATTTGCCTGATGATATCTGGGGTGAGGTAATAGGTGCTTTAAAAAAAGATAACTCTACTTTAGCCGCCTTATTAAAAGATGCCAGGCCAATAACTGTTGAAAGCGGCAAAGTTGTCTTGGGGGTTCGTTTTAAATTTCATAAAGACAAGATCAGCGAAGCCAAGAATTTAAAGTTGCTTGAGGGTGTTATTTGTTCTGTTACCAAGAGTAACTGTCGTGTGATGTGCGAAATCGCCAACTTTTCCAGCCAGCCCAAAAAAGCGGCCAGCGACGATGAACTGGCAGAAGAGGCTGAGAAGGTTTTTGGGGAATAATTTAAACTGAGTTTTGAATGTTAAAGTTAAAATGCTTAAACTATATAAATTGTAAATTGGACATTTATTAAAAATTGCTAAATTGAAAATTCAAAACAATAAATATGCCCAAAGAACAAGCAAAAAATTTTAAAAAAGATGGCAAGCGCAAAGTATCTCTACCTGCCGGTGTTCGGATTCCGCCGCAAAACCTGGATGCTGAGAGGAGTATTCTTGGCGCCTCTCTTCTTGATAAAAATGCCTTAATCAAAATTATTGATATTGTTACCGCACAAGATTTTTACGACGAGAATCACGGCTTAATATTTGAGGCAATGCTGACTTTATTCGAGAAGCGTCGCCCGATTGATATTGTAACCTTAACCGAGCAATTGGAGTCCGAAAAGATTTTAGACCAAGTTGGCGGCGCAAGCTATTTAACAGATTTAGTAAATGGCACTCCCAGTGCGGCTAATGTTGTTCATTATGCCAAAATTGTTTCAGATAAGGCGGTTCTTCGGAGATTGATCGAAGCATCATCTAATATCTCCGAGCTTGGTTTCGACGAAGACGCCGAAATATCTGAAACGCTGGACAAAGCAGAACAATCCCTATTTGCCGTTTCACAAAAATTTATGAAAGATAAATTTGTGGCGGTTAAAGATATCTTAACCGAGGCATTCGATAGAATCGACAAAATACACAAAGATAAAGATAAGGGCGCGCTTCGTGGTGTACCCTCCGGTTTTAGAGATTTAGATGCAATAACGGCGGGTTTTCAAAAATCAGATTTAATTATTCTGGCGGCACGTCCCTCAATGGGTAAAACTTCTATTGTCCTGAATATTGCCGAACATATTGCCATAGAAGAAAAGATCCCGGTGGGTATTTTTTCCTTAGAGATGAGTAAAGAGCAGTTGGTGGACCGTCTATTATCTTCTCAGGCGGGGGTAGATTCGTGGAAATTGCGCACCGGTAATCTTTCTGATGAAGACTTCCCACGCATCGGTTACGCTATGGGTGTGCTCTCTGAAGCTCCGATGTATTTTGATGATACACCTGGTCAAAATGTAATGGAGATTCGCGCCAAGGCTCGCCGCTTACAAATGGAACATGGTCTCGGTTTGATAATTATCGACTATCTTCAATTGATGGAGGGCAGGTCCAAGGGTGGCGACCCGAACCGTGTGCAGGAGATATCCGAGATCTCCCGTTCGCTTAAAGGCTTGGCTCGTGAACTTAATGTGCCGGTTATCGCTCTGTCACAGCTTTCTCGTGCCGTAGAGCATCGTCCCGATAAGCGCCCTCAGTTATCCGACCTACGTGAATCTGGCTCAATAGAACAAGATGCTGATGTAGTAATGTTTCTTTATCGCGACGAATATTACGATCCGGAAACGGACAAGAAAGGCATTACCGAGATTTTAATTAAAAAACACAGAAACGGTCCTACCGGTTTTGTGGAGGTTTATTTTCAACCGGAGCAGATGCGCTTCCGCGATCTGGAGAAAAGACGCGATGGAAGCTCGCCTCCGCCCGACGATTTCTAAGTCGAATAATTAATTACGATTAATTAGACTTTGCGACAAGGATATAATCTTTCAATCACGACTCTTTTATAATCAACCAAAATATCCTAGAATGTAACGAGTTACTTAATTTTGAGGGGACAAATAATGAAAAGAACTATTACAATCATTGCATCCTGCATTGTCTTATTAGTTGTGTCGGTCGTGATTATTAGGGCTGTTAACGGTAATAAGCCCAAAGCAGACATCACAATGATGAATAATATGTGTAATTCGGCGATTGCCGGCGATTGCGCAATTGATTTAATAGTAGTAAATGTTGATAAGCCAGGTGGGTCTTCTGGCAGGGACGGCTATATTACCGCCTATAACAAAGATGGCAAAACGGTTGTTTCCAGTGCTGTGAAATTAGCTTCTGATACCTTTCAACAAATCGGAGAACCGTCGCAATTCGCGGCTGGGAACGATATACAAATGACACCTTTGGGTGTTTATAGCACCGGTTCGGTCTGGGCTTCCTCGGTTAACGATCCGGACGGCTATGTTCAGCATCCAAATATTTCCGACAATTCAGTTTTTGGCTCTTTATTTATTGAGTTATCTGGCATTCCTGTTGATGGAGGGTCACCACTGTGTGGCCTTAACGACCCGAGTTCGGCAACCTGCCGACATATTGGGATTCATAGCGGTGCTAATCTTAACACGCCTACTCATGGTTGTATAAAGACAGAAAACGATGTTGTGAGAAAAATCGCCAAAAATCTGAATGGGGCTAAAGTTGTCGTGACAGATATTGAGTTAGCCGGTGACGCAGCCCCTGTTGATTTCGAAAGCTATGATCCAAATTTTTCAAGCCCTTTCAAAATTATCAAAAATGATTGGAATCCTTCTTTTTCTGTTTCTGCATTAGATGGCCAACCTCTAGGAAAAGTTCACGATTTTGGAAGATGGTGGATTGCCGAGGTGGCAAAACCGAGTGGTAGGTATGAAATTAAATCAAGTGCGGCTGGATATCAGACAGGGGAAACAGTAGCAAATTTTGTTAGAGAAACAGCTGCTGGCGGTACATTGGGTGCTTTTAAGGAGAAACTCGGAGGCACTAGTCTGGTGTTGGGATTGCCACTCATGGATGGTAACTACTCGCGCTATTTCGGGTCTTTTTATCATAATGGTTACATTGAGGAGTTAAGGTTTAGTGCTTGGGATATCTCTTATACCAACCAATATTTGCCGGATGTTAGCACTGCAAAGATCATTCTACCGATTGCCAACTCTTATCCAAAGTGTCCGGCAAAAACTTCTTCCAATCAATACATGATGGGGGATCCGAACTGTAATAAATCGTTAGTTAGTAGTTTTGCGATTTATGCAATAACTACACCTTGGCATGATCTGGGGTATGGTTCGAGAAACGGTTTAGAGGGAGGTTCTGGCAGGGAGATTGCAAGCTTTAGTTATGATTATACTAATCCGCAATCTTCCATAACTGTCACCGCCGACCTTTCTAAACTGACTGAATCTGAAAAGAAAGCCATGTATACATGGGGTATTGCAATCTCCCAGAAACAGAAAGTCAATCATAGTGTTAATGACTATTTGGTTATGATAGACACTCATCGAAATGATATTCATGTCAATCAAGTTGATCCTTTTATTCAGCCTGAGCTTGATGGTGAAGAGGGAAATTCTCCCAACACTCAAATTGCGGCACCAGTCACAACTCCGTCTGCACCGGCTCCTATACCAATTGAGGCTGCGCCAAACAATGTTAGCACTCCCGGCTTGTTTTTCGGGCCTGCCGTCACATCGCCATCTGCTTGGGACCCAATAAATATATTTAACACTGCTCCTATTCCTGTTCCTGTTAGCAATACATCGGCTTGGAATATTAATTATAATGGTGAATCATTTACTATTACCGCTGCGCAACCAGTAAAATATCAGAGCCTCGTTGATTATCTTAATCCTGTTAAATGGTTTGCCCCTGAGCCACAGCCTGTTGGTTTATTTCAACCTCCCCTTTAAGAGATTTCAATTTGGAATAGATATTATATCAAAGCAAAAAATGGTTCTTTGTATGCCATGACAACCTGTTATTATGGCTAAAATAGTGTATAGAAAATATCTATAAAAAGTTGGATATATTATGTCTGGTATTTGATAAAGTTTTTGTTAGATTATTATTATCCCACAATATGTCTTGACAAATACCCGGTATAGCAGTACAATGTTATAATCACTAAAAAAGTGATGGCACACAAAAAATCAAATACAATATTAGGTCTGGAGGGGCCAATAATAACAAGCTACTAGCTATTAGTTACTAGCTGTTAGAAAAAAAGCTTCTCCACACAGAGAAGCTTTTTTTGCATGAGTGAGATGGGGCCAAGAGGCGGCCGCTCCCACCGCTTCTTACAGGAAGACAAAATACTAATCGAAAAAATAAGTGATTATAAATTGTCTTCCTCCCAGCTCGTTCCTGCAAAAAAAATACTTAAGAGAAAACTTAAGAAAAAATATCAGTAAATAAAAAAAACAGTAAAAACAAACAAACTGAAAAAGAAAAAACTGATAAAAACACAGAAAATCAAAGAAATCGAAGAAAAAACCAGAAAAACAAGAAAAAAGCACATTAAAAACAAAAAAAGCAGGAAACAAAACAAAAACGAGGGATATAAGTCAAAATATCTTTTGTTACCAAAATGGTAATAAGGGATACCACAAACGACTTAAAACGCCATTTATGGTACCCCTCATGGGTGTAATTTACGTCACCGGGCAATAATTTAAAATATATTTGTTCCCGATAAGCTGACAAATAAATTGCACCCAATCAAAAGAGTTCATCTTAGAGATGAGCTTTTTTGTTATATTTGCGGGACCATAAATATGTGATAATATGAAAAGTAAGATAAATCATACTAATATTAAGGAGTTCATAATGAAAAAAATTGTTACAGAATTTTACGGCACTGGGACAGTTGGGGAGAGGGGGCAGATAGTAATTCCGGCGGAGGCACGTAGCAATATGAAAATTAAATCAGGGGACAAGTTTGTCTTTATCGGCCACGGCTCGATACTTCACATTTTACCGGCTGACGCTATGGACAAGATTTTCTGCAAAATTCATCAAAGCTTCGAAGAAGCGGTAGGAAAAACCAGAAAGGAACAAAATGATTAATCAGAACAACCGCAAATGGTGGACACTAGGCACTGTCTGTTTTGCCCTATTCATGATTTTACTTGATGGCAATGTAGTGAACTTGGCGATTCCCAAGATTATGCAAGGCTTTGGGGCGACTCTGCCACAAGTGGAGTGGATCAATAATGCATATTTGCTGTCATTTGCTATACTCCTTATTACTCTTGGTCGTTTGGGTGATACTTTTGGTCGTAAGCGCATGTTTTTGGGTGGGCTAGTGCTATTTACTCTCGGTTCGGTTTTATGTGGTGCTGCTACAAGCGTGGATTGGCTGGTAGTTTTCCGCGTTGTCCAAGCAATCGGCGGAGCCGCCATGATGCCGGCCACCCTCTCTCTAATTTCGGCGAACTTCGCCAAAAAGGAACGAGGGACGGCTATGGGGATATGGGGTGCGGTTTCTGGCTTGGCAATAGTTCTTGGTCCAATTATTGGAGGTTACCTTACTGATTCCGGACTTGGTACATATCTAAATAATCTACTGTATATGAACGAATTTTGGCGCTACGTATTCTACATTAATATCCCCGTTGGTATTATTGCTTTAGTTTTTGGTTTGTTGGTTATTAATGAATCCAAAGATCACGAAAAAAGGCACAGTTTTGATATCTTAGGCATAGTGCTGTCGGCCTCATCTTTGTTCCTGCTTACATTCGGCTTAATAGAGGGTTCAAAATTCGGCTGGTTTCGGGCCAAAGAGAATTTTTTGCTCGGTGGTTTCAAGTTGGCCATTGGAGATATCGGGGCAATCCCGATTATATTTGCTCTCTCGGCAATTTTGATGGTTTGGTTCGTCTGGCATGAATCAAGGGTTAAACATGACCCGCTTATGGATCTGAAGTTATTTCGTAGTCGAAACTTCTCGGTTGGCAACATCTCCGGCTCTGTATTAAATTTTGCCATGATGGGCTCATTTTTCTTGCTGCCCTTGTTTTTGCAGTCAATACTTGGCTACTCTGCAATTAAAACCGGTCAAGTTTTAGTGCCTTTAGCCATAACCATCATGTTTTCAGCGCCGGTTGCTGGCAAAATCTCTGATAAATATGGGGCTAAATATATCGTAATGGCCGGAATGATATTAATGTCATTAGGTGGATTCTATCTGGCACATTTTCGTTTAGATACTACCACTAAAGAGCTGATTTTGCCCTTTATTGTAATGGGCTTGGGCATGGGATTGTCGCTTTCACCACTTACTAACATTACTTTATACGATGCTCCAGAGGATGAGGTGGGTGGCGCATCCGGCGTGTTTTCAACCACACGCCAAATCGGCTCGGTTATGGGTATAGCAATTCTTGGAGCCGTATTACAAACAACAATGCTGGCCAAAACTGATGCTCACATTAATAACTTGAGCTCCTTAAGCCCAAGCAGTAAACAGCTGGTAACAGAAACCATAAACGACAGTGATTTCAGTTTTAGCGATGCTAAGTCTCAAGAGCTTTTATCGAACAAATTGAGAGAACAGATGATTTCAGAAGCTAAAACATCTGCCTCTGCTGCTGCCGCTGCGGTTACTCCACAACAGTTAGCTGATCCTGCTTTTGCCGCGGCTTTTACTAAAAAACAAGCTCAAATCCAGCAGTCAATGATTGAGCAGATGAAACAAGCGGGGCAAGATGTCGCTACTGCCGGCAAGCAGGGATTTGTTGATAGCGTTAATTATACTTTTAACATTGCCGCCATTATTGCTCTATTCGGGGCTATAACTACTTTATTATTCAGTAACAATCGAGCGAAGAACTAGCTTTATTAGAGCTTCTTATTTAGCCCTGGCTTTGCCAGGGCTTTTTGGAATTATTAGGGGTTGACAAGCTTAAATAATGGGTATATATTCATAATATAAGCATTAAATAATTTGAGAGGAGGTGATAAATATGCCAAGATATGATGGAACTGGCCCAATGGGTACTGGTCCAATGACCGGTCGCGGAATGGGCCCATGCGGCGGTGGCGCTAGCTGGGGCAGAGGTTTCGGTCGAGGCAGAGGATTGGGCATGGGTTACGGCGAACGCTTTGCTGGCAGGTGCTATCTGACTGCTCGCGAAGAGCTAGATTCTTTAAAGGAAGAAGCAGTTGTAATGGAAGCTGATCTCAAGGCTCTAAAAGAGCAAATTTCCGAAATGGAAGCTAAATAAAAAGCCGTCCTGACGCGTTGGAAATTCCTTCGCGTCGGGACGACCCGCACTTTATTAATATCACAGTTGAGTTAAAATATAAATATGAAATATGGTCATCGCAAGCGTTTTTGTATTGGACACCGCCCATCGGTGAGTTTTTATAAACCCAAGGGTATACCGATGCGAAATTTGGAGGTAGTCGATTTAAGCCATGAGGAGCTAGAATCCCTAAGGTTAAAAAATGTTTTAAAACTAGACCAGGTTAACTCTGCAAAAATGATGAATACCTCACAGAGCACTTTCCAGAGAATATTGTCTTCGGCATACAAAAAGGTTTCGTTGGCCTTGGTGGAAGGTAAAGCTTTAAAAATAAATTTACACGAAGACGAGTAGGGACATTTGTGCCTGCGACGCTAACTGATATTATTGAGTTTTGAAGAATATTATATATGTTATTGCAGTTATTTTCCTTTTGATAATGGCTGTCGTATTTGTTAGTATCTACTACGGCCAAGAAAAGCAAAACACAGAACGCCAACCTGAATCAGATAATCTAGCAGAAAGAGGGGTTAAAGGTGTCTCAACGCAAGATGAAAACCTAATTATTAAATCGGTAAGCGATAATGAGGCGCTGGAGATAATTCAAAAAAGGCCAGGACTAGTAATTGTTGATGTTAGAACTCCCGAGGAATATGCCGAAGGACATATTGATAGTGCCATCAACATAGATTTTTATGATCCAGATTTTAATAACAAATTAAAGTCATTAGACAGAGATTTGCCATATCTGATTTATTGTCGAAGTGGTAGTCGCAGTAGCATGGCAATTGATTATTTTAGAAATCTGGGCTTTGTGGAGTTGTATGAGTTGGGTGGCGGCTATAATTCTTGGCAAAGTAATATTTAGTAATCGTCGTTTTGTTATAATGCTGATAAAATTATAAATGGAAGTAGCGGTGGGTGGATTTACTATTTTAAAGAACAGATTTTATTGAGGAGGAGTATGCCAGAGAAGCCGGATTTTTTCGCTCATCTGTCAGATAGACATGAGAATCCATGGGGCAAGAGAGCAAAGCCTGAACTTCGATTGTTGGAAGGAGAAGATGTCGGAGAAAGTCTTAAGCCTGATTCTGTTGTTGACAATATTGAAATCGCTCATGGCGCGGCTAACTCGGAAGACAAACTTCATAATTTAGAAAGAACTGCCGAGGCTCTGGGTTGCGATAAGAGGCAGGAAATAGATGAGGTGAGGGAAGAGATTTATGGACTAGCCAGCAAACAAGATAAGACTGCTAAACTTGTTGAAGCTGTAATTGCCGAACAAATGCTAGAGGCCTCTGCAGCTGTAATATCGAAGGAAGATGTATATAGAAGAGATGGTTTTAAATCAGTTAGTCTAATACAACCAGATAGGATTGCACATAATGATCAGCCACAAATGCAAATGGAAAAATACCGCCAAAAATATCCTGATTTTTACCAAGCAGCAAAGGAATTAAGTGGGGATTACCCAGAATATCAAGCCGCAAACAATGAGGGTGTCAGCCAATTCTACGAAAAAATGACAGGAGTTTCTGCTAGTGAGATGAGAAGCGTCACCTCGTTAGCCGAACATAAAATCAAAAAATTTGTAGAGAATTTAAACGATGTTCCCTTGGAATATGGCAAAAAGTCAGTGCTTAAAGACAAATGCAATGCAATTCATTTAGAGTTCAATAATTTGTGTGAAACTCCATTTTTCTTAACAATTAATCCGAATATTGTTTTACCGGGAGTCATGGCCCATAACGGTGCTGAGCCTTACGCAGAATACTATTTTGACGGAGCACCAGAGAGTGCCATAGATGCCAAGGAGTATGTTGCGCAGATGAAACGAATTATTACGGCAGTGTTGGGTTTAGCTGAACAACTTAAAACGTCACCAAATAAAGATGAGGCCGGGGAAGTTCCAGATAACAGAGAGATCCAATCATTGCCAGTCTCGAGACCAAATATGCCAAATGAAGCCCCAACGCCTTCTATTGGTCGTCCTAGAAGACCAAAACGCAACAAGACAAAACCACCACTAAAGCCAAACAAGCCTAGGAGTTTTTTATCTCGTCTTTTTGGTTAATCGTAATAATTCATTATGAAAATGCGTCCTAACAATTATCAAAATGTGAATTATCGAGTGCGCGGAAATAGGAGAGCCATATGAAATCTTTAGTTGTTTATGATTCCTTTTTTGGTAACACGCAAAAAATTGCTGAGATAATCGCGGAGGAGATTGGGGCCGAGTCGAAAAAGGTTCAAGATGTTGTAAAAGAGGATTTGCAGGGCTTAGACTTGCTGGTTGTTGGTTCTCCAACACGAGCTTTCAGGCCTTCTCCGGACATTACTTCTTTTTTGTATAATCTGGCAGAGAGTAGCCTCAGGGGCGTAAAAGTATCAGCCTTTGATACGCGGATAGAAGTAAAGGATATTAAATCTCCGGTAGCCAGGGCTTTCCTTGGTCTTATGATCAAATTTTTTGGTTATGCAGATAAACCGATTATTAAAACATTAATTAAAAAAGGCGGGGAAGTTTTGGGCGAGACAACCGGTTTTTGCGTGCTTGATTCAAAGGGGCCACTTCGAGAAGCAGAGGCCGAACGTGCCAAAGAATTTGCCCAGTCTTTAAGGTGTTAATTTGCCCTATGTTTAAAAATCGTCGAATATTAATTTTTATCATTGCTACAGTTATAATATTTTCTACTATTACCATTCTATTTATGCGCAAAGATGAAGATGCTTGGGTTAAAGATTCAAGCGGTAATTGGGTAATGCATGGTAATCCTGCTATACATGATTTCGACTCATGTGCAAAGAAATATCCGGTTCGCGAAACTTACCCTGAGCAGTGCGCAATGCCAAATGGGCCAACTTTTACCAAAGAGTATTAAGAAATTAACGGGAGGAAAGATGCCTGAAGAAACCAACCAAAATATTCAGCCGGATGTGCCAGAGAAGAAACCATCCATTTGGTCGTGGTTTGTAGTGTTTATCGTCATAATTATCGTCGTAGGATTATACTGTTTAGTTTGGAACAAATCTCAAGTGAATGTAGATAATGAAAATAAGAACGCCGAATCTGATACTTTTGACAAAAAGGATGACAAAGGGGCGGATCCCAATATGTATAATTGGTCCAAAATGGACAGAGGTCCTTATCACGACAAAGTGTCTTTCGCTACTAGCTCCGATCTTGTAAATTGGACCGATTCCGAAGAGATTCTGGTCGAACACGCCTCTGTGCCGGATGTAATAATTAAAGACGGCGTATTGTATGTGTATTTTGTGGATGTTGAGACTGATGGTAGAAAAGAGCAAATAGGTTTAATTACCTCAAGAGATAATGGCAAAACATGGAGCGAAAGGCAAATTGTAAACATAGAGGGAATAGGAGACAAAACGGCGGTTGACCCAGCACCGTATTTACTGGATGACGGCAGAATTCGCCTTTATTATTTTGATATCTCTACCACGATGAGAGATCCTGATTTGAGCGAAAACACCATGTACTCGGCGATTTCCGATGACGGTATAAATTTTGTGGAAGAGAGTGGAGTGAGATTTAAACACCAAGCAATCTTTGACCCAGATGTTATTAAAACTGACAGCGGCTGGTATATGTATGTCGGTACAGATGATCAAAAAGTTCTTTATGCAACTTCTAAAGATGGTTTAGATTTTGAATATGGAGGAGAAGTAATGAGTGGGGGAGCTATTCCGAATGTAATATTTGAATCGGGCAAATATTATCTATACACCGGAGGTATTGATATTGCTACCTCTAACTCACCAACTTCATTTACAAAAACTTCAAAGCGATTTGATAGTGGTGGCTTAACCGCTGATCCTGGAATAGTAAAATTGGATGATGGCAGTTATTTAATGGTATACAAAACCAGTGATAAAATGCCTAAGTAATTGAAATGGATAAAAATAGATGGACAACTTCAATATAATTATTCTGTCTTTTATTGCCGGTGCTGCTACTTTTTTTGGAGTTTGGTTGGGTTCTAGGCATAACTATGGAGAAAAAACCGCTGCTTTTGGTGCATCTTTTGCCGCTACGATAATGCTTCTAATCTCCGGTGTGGAGTTAATACCAGCTTCAATATCAGATGGAGGCCTAATAAAAAGTAGCATTTTTGTGATTATTGGAGTTTCGCTTATTGCCGTGGCAAATTATATTGTTCCTCATTTGCACACCTTTCATGATATAAAAAACTGCGATCAAAAGTGCATGCTTAGGGCATCTTATTTGATTGCTATTGGCTTAGTTTTGCATGATTTTCCAGAGGGATTTGCAATTCCGGCATCTTTTGGTTCATCAACATCCTTGGGAACAGTTGTTATTATTTCATCATTTTTGCACAATATTCCCGAGGGTTACGCTATGACTGTGGCCTCACGTGGTATAAAAGGCGGCTTTTGTTACAAATCAGCAGCTTTCTCGACCTTAGCCTCGCTATCCGGCGCAATATTGGGGATAATACTTATCGGAAATTTTGCTCACATTAATTCGATTTTTCTAGCCGTTGCCGCTGGAGCAATGCTGTATATCTCCTTTCACGAACTTATACCCATGGCGCTAAAGCACAAAGAAAAAACTGCCATGCTTTGGGGCGCTGCGGTGGCGTTGATACTGTTTTTTCTGCTAGGACTAATTTAATCAGCTTAATAATCTTTTTTTGCCCCAAACAGAGCAAGGCTTGAAAATGATTTGTTACAAGCTAGAATGAAAGAGATGAAAAAATCTCTATTTATTATTGTAATTCTATCAGCGGCCATTTGGGGCGCCTATTACTCTTCCCACCAGTATTCACTATCTAAGGATGCGGCATCAAAGAGTGATTCAGAGGAGTCTGGAAATGCGGATATACCGACTGATCCGCCAAAAGAGCTTGCCGATAGGCCGGCTAAAATTTCATTAACCTTTGCGGGTGATGTAATGCTAGACAGAAATGTCTGGCACAACTACAAAGATGTCGGCCTAAAAAAGCTACTTAGCGATTTTGATACCTCTCTGTTTAAAGATGTAGACTTATCGGTATTAAATTTAGAGGGCCCGATAAGTAAACAACCAATAGATGACGATTGGCAAAGTGGTAGTATGATTTTTAATTTTCCTCCCGAGAGTGTAGATTTTTTAAAATTTGCCGGTATTAAAGCCGTTTCTTTGGCTAACAATCACACCTATAACGCCGGCAAAAATAATTTTGTATACACACAACAAGTTCTCAAAGAGAATAACATTGGTAATTTTGGTCGGCAGATCGGTTTTAATGAAACAGAAGATATTTATCGCTTTGACGGGGAGATACCGGTATCGGTAATCGGTCTGGATGTATTGGCAGAGTACATAGATGGCGAAATTATTAGCGCTATCAAAGCCGAAAAAGCCAACAATCGTTTTGTAATTATGATGCCACATTGGGGAGTTGAGTACAGTCAAAAACATCACTCAAGCCAAGAGAGCGTGGCGAAAAAATGGATAAATGCCGGTGCCGACATGATTATTGGAGGACACCCGCATGTAATACAGGATTTCGAAGTTATCGATGGAGTGCCGGTTTTTTACTCTTTGGGCAATTTTATTTTTGATCAATATTTTTCACCGGAAACACAGGAAAGCCTGGTGTTGTCTGCCGAAATTAGTGAAGAGGAGATCGTGGTAAAAATTATTCCGGTTTTTCAAACTAAATCTGCTCCAAAGGTGGCGGATGGCGCAAAAAAAGAGTCAATCTTAGAGATGCTTATGACTGCGGAAAGTATCGGTGAGGCGCAGAAAAAAGGCGATGACACAATAATAATAGACAGAGAAACTACTATCGATTAACGGTTTGTTACTATATGAATAAACTTGTTTTAATAGACGGTAATGCTATCATTCACAGGGCCTACCACAGCATGCCAAAAACACTAAGCACACGCAAAGGAGAGCAGACAAATGCCATCTATGGCTTTGCCATCACTCTAATAAAGGTGCTTGAAGATTTAAAGCCGCAATATTTAGCGGCGACTTTTGATTTGGCTGGGCCGACTTTTCGCCATGAGGTTTTTGAGGAGTATAAGGCCACCAGGGTAAAGGCCGATCAGGAGCTTTATGATCAAATTCCTCGCGTAAAGCAGTTGGTGGAGACAATGGGCATACCGATATATGAGAAAGATGGTTTCGAAGCGGATGATGTGATTGGAACGATTGTGGAAATAATTCAAAAATCAAAAATCAAAAATCAAAAGTACAATTCAAAAGTAAAAAATAAAAAATTTATTTCAAGTGAAACGAAGGAGCCTAATACTTTAGCAATAGAACAATTTAACAATTTAACAATATATATAGTAAGTGGGGACAAAGACATTTTTCAACTCATAAACGGCAATGTCAAAGTGTATAATCTTAAAAAAGGATTGAGTCAGACGCAAATTGTTGATACTGAGGTAATCCAAAATGAATATAATTTACAGCCATCAGATTTTATCGATTTGAAGGCTTTGGCGGGTGACCCAAGTGATAATATCCCAGGGGTGCCTGGGATTGGACCAAAGACAGCTACAGAATTGATACAAAGATTTGATACTTTGGAAAAGATTTATGAGAATATCACTAAATTGCTCAATTGCCCAATTGCTGATTTAAACAATTTAACAATACAACAATTTAACAATGAAACGATCGAAGTGGTTGCCAAGGAGCTTGGCCTTAAGCCTAGGGTTGTGAAACTGTTGATTGACAATAAGGAGCAAGCCTTTCTTTCTCAGCATCTTGCTACAATTCACAAAGATGTTCCAATTGATTTTGATCTGGATAAGTGCAAGTGGGGAATGTATGATAAAAGTAAATTGAGCCAGTTGTTTGAAGAATTGGGCTTTCAATCACTCCTTCGAAGATTTGCCAACAACGCAACGGAAGAACAAAAAAAACAAGAGCAAAGAAGCGAGGCGCAAAAAAAAGATGAGCAATTAAAACTACTATGATATGTGGAGCCATCTAAAAGGTAAATCAATAATTGTACCGCAGATCAGCTCGGATGAGATTTCAAAACAGCTTGAGCCGGTTTTGCGTGAAATGGAAAAGGTAGGGATTAGGCTGGATGTTCATGAATTCTCTAAGCTGGAGAAAAAGCTAACTGCTGATAGCTTAAATCTGAAAGCTCATGTCCTTGAACTTGCCGGAGAGGACTTCAATATTGATTCACCTTCACAAATGGCCGCAGTTTTATTTGATAAACTAAAACTTCCTACTGAAGGGTTAAAACGTACCAAAAGCGGGCCATCCACGGCGGCGAGTGAACTTAATAAAATCAAAGATAAGCATTCAATAATCGCGCCAATCCTTGAATACCGCGAGCTAGCAAAATTGCTATCAACATATCTAACTACCCTGCCTAAAATGGTGGATAAAAATTCACGACTTCACACTCACTATGCTCAGGATGTAGCTACTGGCCGTATTTCGTCCAATGACCCGAATCTGCAAAATATTCCCATAAAAGGCCGATATGGAGAGGAGATCCGTAGATCTTTTGTGGCCTCGCCTGGCAATGTGCTAATCTCTGCCGATTATTCTCAAATAGAGCTACGTATTGTGGCTTGTTTGGCAGAGGACAAGGAGATGATTAAATCATTTAACTCTGGTCGTGATATCCACAGTGAAACTGCGGCTGACATATTCAAAAAAGATTCTTCGCAGGTGACGAGTGACGAGCGTCGATTTGCCAAAACCATCAATTTTGGCGTTCTTTACGGTATGAGCCCATACGGCCTGTCACAAGCATTAAATATCGGAGTTGATTCGGCTGCAGAATATATTAGACGATATAACGAGGTTTACTCTGGTATAAGCGCTTATTGCAAGAGAATGATTACTGAGGCGAAAGAAAAAGGCTATGTGGAGACTCTTTTTGGCTATCGCCGAGTTTTACCCAATATCAACTCCAACAATCGCTACTTAGCTGAGGCCGAAGAGCGCATGGCAATAAATACACCGGTGCAGGGGACTGCAGCGGAGATTTTAAAGCTCTCGATGCTGGATCTAGATCGAGAGTTCAATAACCAAGGTACAAGAAACAAGATACAAACAAATTCAAAAATAAATATTCAAAATTCCAAAAAACTATCACCTAACATCTATAACCTAAAACCTGTAAAAGCTCAGCTTTTACTCACTGTCCACGATGAGCTGGTGGTGGAAGCGCCGGAGGCGGAGGCTGGGGAAGTAGCTAAGGTAGTCAAAGTAACAATGGAAAATGTTATCAAACTATGTGTGCCAATTGAGGTAGAGGTTGGAATTGGAAAAAACTGGGCTGAGTCAAAATAACAATTAATTACACTGCTTATAAAAAACGACAGCCGCCCGGGTGGGGGCGGCTTTGGAACTCTTTGCTCTTCTGGGCGGTTTACTTACTTTGACTCGTGATCGTAACACTCGCCGGGGATGTTGCTTCAAGCCTACCGACAAATGCTAGAACCTCCTCCCATGTCTTGGGCTTAGGTTCTGCTTCTTCAATGGCGGTACGGATTGCTTCAAGGCTATAACTTGCCCCTTCAGCCACATCGTCATTCGTGGCCTCTCTGATCTCGACCACAATCCCCAACGCGCCCAATTCATCGACGGCTTGGATGGCCGCCGAATACCGACCCAAGGCAGAGGCTGGCTGTGTCATGTGTGTTTGTCCCCCTTGATAAACATGATGGAATCAGGTTACCATAAATAGTGCCATGATTCAATTTATTTACGGTGAAAATATGTATCTAATAAAAAAAGATCTTGCCAAAATAGAGCAGGAGTTCTTGAAGTCCGACCCAAGCGCCATAAATATGGAAAAGCTGGAGGGTGAAGATATAACCTTAGCCAAGTTTACTCAGGCTATTAGCGCCATGCCGTTTTTGGCAGAAAAGCGTCTGGTTGTCGTGAGAAATCTACAACTGGAGAACAAAGATGCCGAGACCAAACAAAAGATGGCCGAGCTTCTTCAAAGATTCTCCCTTAAATCCAGTAACGACAAAAAAATTACAAATCAAAAATCTGCCGTAAATGATTCAGTCGACATTGTCTTTATTGAGATGGGTGTGCCAGACAAGAGGAGCAAAATATTTAAGTTTCTTTTAAAGGAAGCAAAATGCACAGAACGTAAAAATCTCGAAGGCAAAGTTCTTACTAACTGGATTAAAGATGAGTTTGAGTCTAGGGGTGTGAATGTTTCTCAAACACAACTTCAGGCATTAGCTTATGAATGTTCTGGTGATATGTTAAAAACATTAAATGAAATTGAAAAACTATCCCTTTATGCCAAGTCGCAGGGACGAAAGACTATCGAGAAAGATGATATCTCTAAGCTGGTTAAAGTTGAATTTAGCCCAGATATCTTTAAATTTACCGAGGCAATAGCGAAAAAAGATTCCAAACAGGCGCTTAGATTATGGTTTGAGTTTGTGCAGAATAATGAAAGTGCTCACAGAATCTTATCCATGATAACTTATCAGTTTCGCACCATGATCATGATCAAGGAAGCTATAAACCAAGGTCTTTCGGCAAATCAAATTTCTAAAGAAACCAGGTTACATCCTTTTGTGGTGCAAAAAACCATGCCTTTGGTCCAAAAATATACTATAAAGAAACTCGTAAGTATGTATGATCAATTAAGGCGCACAGAAGCAGTCATTAAGGGTGGGGTTATGCCCTCTGAGCTAGCAACAGATATACTGATTACATCTCTGTCAAAATAATATATTTAATGTGATAAAATATATTTAGCTATCGCTATAATGTGATTAGCCAACAACTCTGTTCTTTTGGTATAATTTGATTATCGGAGGGTTGTGAACAGAAAAAAATATAAAAAGCCAGCTGTTGTCGGAGTATATCCCAGAAAGCTCTTATTCTTTTTGGTGGTTTTTAGTCTGTCTTTTGCTGCTTTTAGTTATTTTAATAACAATCGCATTGGTGCCGATCAAATTGGCCAAGACAATATCTATAATGGAGAAGATGTAAATGTTGAGGTGGAGGTAAAATCTGACGGAAGTATTTTTGTTGACAATAAACAGGGTAACTACAAAGTCAACTTTCTAAACGATGCCGACGAAATCAGAATAAAAATTCTTGATAATCCAAGCAATTATATAGATAATTTTGCTTTAAACCTTAAGCTCCCTTCACCTGTGGCCACTGAAACCAAACACAATATTTTGGCCATACACGGTGTTACCAGATCATATTCTGAGGCGGTAGACTCATCAACCATAGCATACTATGCTTCAGATATTGCACCAACAGCAACAATCACCATTGTTGCGGCAATGCCCAAAGGCACAATCAATCCAAGCCTTATAGAAAAGCTAACCAAATCTGTTTCCTCTTTGGAGTTCTCGTTTTGGGTCTATCTGGTATTAATTTTGCCGGCAATTGCCTTTATCGGTATGCTGGTTTTTATTAAATTTACCTATCGTATTAATAAAGTCGATAATCCAGAGAAGGCAATATCCTCTCCGCCCATGGCCATTCCTCCAGCCCTAGTTGGGGTTCTTTATCATCAACGTGTAAC
The DNA here is from genome assembly GCA_002070055.1 of bacterium ADurb.Bin212. Taxonomy (GTDB): domain Bacteria; phylum Patescibacteriota; class UBA1384; order XYA2-FULL-43-10; family XYA2-FULL-43-10; genus MWCM01. The sequence continues at coordinate 73,668 of MWCM01000001.1, forward strand.
ACCACGTGAAGTTGCCGCCACTTTAGTTGACCTGGCTCTTAGAAAAGATATTTATATATTAGATAGGGAGCGTGGCTTCGCCTTTGGTAAAGGTAAATTTGACCAGAGGCTATTGGGCTACGAAAAGTTGCTACTTTCAAAAATTTTTAAAAACAATATGTCGGCCTCGCAGGAGTATCTGCAACAGAAAATTCAGAACCAAGTGTACAGTAAAAAGGTCTCTATGGTCTCGGCAGGTATTTACGCTATCGCTACCCGCTTGGGATATTTTAGACAGAATCCACGAAAAATACATGCTAAATATTGGCTATTCGGCACCGTTGCCATGCTCGTCGGTTTAGCAGGATTCGCAATGAGTTTTATTACTAAAACATTGCCGTCTTTTACAGCTTTCTTCTGGGTTGGCATGATGATATCGGCTTTGGTTATTATTATAATGTCTGCCTACATACCGATGCGCACGGAATTAGGCAACGAAGCGTTAAGCAACTGGTTGGCTTTTAGAAAGTTCCTCGCTGATCCTAGTCCTATTGAATATTCACCAACCGTTTTTCAGTTGTTCGAAGCCTATTTGCCTTATGCTATAGTTCTTGACTGCGAGGCGGCTTGGTCTAGGCGTTTTATGGATCATACCTTTACGATTCCAGACTGGTTTATAACCGATAAAAACGGTTTGGGTATTGAGGATTTTTGTTTGGCCTTATTCCCAATTGTTTCTTATGTTGGCAGAAGTTTGGCAGCCATGAGAGAGCCGGGGTTTGAGTAGTTAATCCAATAAGATTGCTACCCATTATTCAATTAAATGAATCAACTAATAGAAAAAATTATATATGGTGGGGGGCTTGTTTTCGATTTAAGCAAATGGATAATTTTTGTGTTAATCTGTTTGGTTCTGGTCAATAGTTTTTGGTACTCGATATTTATTGTAGACGGTCTATCAATGGAGCCTAGTCTACATGATGGTGAAGTAGTTATGATGGATAAATCTTTTGTTAGGCAGAACAAGAAACCACAGCGTGGGGACGCGGTTGTGGTAAAATATCCGGGAGATCCAGACCAAAAAAGGTATGTTAAAAGGGTAATCGGCTTGCCTGGAGAGACGGTGGCGATTAAAAACAATAAAGTTTCAGTTAATAAAAAAGTAATTCGTGAAAGTTATATCCCGCTTAACGCCGGCACTTTTCCTGATGGTGTGTGGCTTTTAGATGATGAAGAGTATTTTTTGATGGGTGACAATAGGGAGAATTCAAATGATTCTAGATACTTTGGGCCTGTGGCACAGAGATTTTTTATCGGTCGTGCCACCAATGTAATTTTGCCCAGTTTGCGATCTTTGAATATCCCGCAATATGATCTGAATTTAGCTTCAAAATAAAAAAATGCCCGAGTTACGCAACGAGGGCATTTTTTCTATTTCTTATTTAGCTTTTTTGGCTGGTTCTTTGGCATCAGTTTTTTTGATGCTTTTTACCAGACGAGATTTTAACCTAGATGCCTTATTCTTGTGAATTACATGTTTTTTAGCTGCGGTGTCTAGTTCGGAATAGGCCTTGTCCACTAACTCTGATATCTCTTTGTCTTTCTTTCCTTCTCTTATGGCGATTCTGGCGCCCTTAAGGGCACTTTTAACCTTAGATCTGGTTAAATCATTCTCTATTTTTCTTCTTTTCTCAACTTTGAGAGCTTTTTTAGCTGATTTTGTTAAAGGCATAATTTGTTACACTTAAATTTAAAATTTAAAATTTAAAATTTAAAAAGCTATTAAATCAAAAATTCTAAATTATAAAAGCCAACTGTAACAGGAATAAAATAGCACATATATTGACAGGCGTCAACAAAGTGGCTATATTGAAGGGCCTTGACAATAGGTGGTAGGCGTTAGGAATTAGCTTCTTAGGATCAGTTTTGAAATTATTTTGCTAAAAAGCTAACAAGCTAATACCTAAAAGCTGACATATATGGAACTTTCACCAAAACAACAAGTTGTAGAGAGGGTTCGCGAAGCGGAAAAGATTCTCATTACCACTCATAAAAATCCTGATGGTGATGCGATTGGTGCTACTCTGGCTCTTTTGCTATTCCTCAAAAAGATGGGCAAAAAAGTCACGGCTGTTACCGAGGACATGGCTCCGGATGTGTTTAACTATTTACCTTCTTTTAACGAGGTAAGCCAGAATTTCGCAGGTGCCAGAGATTTTGTGATCTCAGTTGATATTTCTAAAGTAAAAGCTGACAAAATAATGTATAAAGTGTTGGACGACAAGCTCAACATAATTATTACACCCAAAAATGGCCAATTTAAGGACTCGATGGTCTCTTATCCGGCCGGTAGTTTTAATTACGACCTGATTATTGTGCTGGATTCGCCGGATTTGGAACGGATGGGTGTTATATATGACAAAAATCCCGATGTCTTTTTTGAGACGCCTGTTATTAATATTGATCATCATGCCGGCAACGATCATTTCGGCCAAGTGAATTTAGTTGATTTAACTGCTACTTCTACCTCCGAGATTTTAGTTTCAATTTTGGAGGCTCTGTCACCGGAGAAATCTCCGTTTAACGAGGACATTGCAACCTGTCTGCTCACCGGCATTATCACCGATACTGGTTCTTTCCAAAATGCCAACACTACACCAAAATCTTTGACTGTTTCAGCGCAAATGGTGGCGGCAGGTGCCAGAAGAGATGAGATTATTAAAAGAGTTTATAAAACCAGATCTCTTTCCACTCTTCGCCTATGGGGTAGGGCACTGGTTAATATACACGATGAAAAAGCGGATGGTTTTGTTTGGAGCTCGTTGTCAAAAAACGATTTTGTTCAAGTTAGCGCCAATGAAAATGAATCTGGTGGGGTAATAGACGAGCTATTAAAAACTGTTTCCGGAGCAGAATTTGTACTACTTTTGTCGGAAAAAGCAGGCGGCGTTTCCGGATCTCTGCGGGCGGTTGAGAAGGGGATGGATGTATCTAAAATTGCCAAAATTTTTGGCGGAGGCGGACACGCCATGGCGGCAGGTTTTGAGATCAACAATACTACGCTCGAGGAATCAAGCCCAATGATTATCCAGCGTATTAAAGAGAATAGACAATTGCCAAACGGACAGTTTATAGTAGAAGAAGGGGAATAGTCACAGAAATGGTTCACTGAATACTACAGAAAATGTTTTCAATATCTGTGTAAATCTGTGAACAAAATCTGTGGCAGTGCTCACATAACATATCTCTTGTTTCGTGGGTTGTACCATCGCACCATACACCAACGAATGCAGGAGGTAGCCATATGCCTTTGCCGAAAGTCGAAAATGGCCAGAAAGTTAGCCTTGAGGTCTTTGGTTGGGGGGATAACCGCAAGGTGACGGCCAAGGTCGAGTCGTTCGATGACGACCACATCTATATCAAGGACATCATGTCCAACCCCGCGCCGCCTTCTGATCGGGCGGTTGTCACCTACAGCTCAAGCCACGCGAGCTGTGTGATGTGCTGGAATAAGCAGGGGGTGGCAAACCAACTCTGCGAGTTCAAGTAAGGTGCAACATCCCACGGCACTGTGGTCCGCCCATCTTAGGGCGGCCCTTGCCATATGAGCAAAAAAGAGGTAATATACAGAGGCAACAAGAAGCCACGTTTTTGGTTCTTGTGTTGTCAATTTTATAGTTAATTTTAAATAGGGAGAGACCAGCGCAAGGAAATTGTGGAGAGCACCACCACAGATCTTTTTCACCGATCGACACAGATCCGTGGAAATCTGTAAAAGTGAACACATTTTTTCTTTGCCTGCTGGCCACAGTTATTATGACAAAAGAAGAGAAAAGCACAAAAAAGCAGGCTAAAACTGACCTGATAGAAAAGTACAAGTCGCACAAAGAGGACACCGGCTCAACAGAGGTGCAAATTGCTGTGATGACCAAAAAGATCTCTGATCTAACCAAGCATTTGAAAGAGCACAAAAAAGACTTTGATTCCCGCAGAGGTCTTTTAATGATGGTTGGCAAAAGAAGAAGATTGTTAAACTACCTAAAAAAGACAGACGAAGCCAAGTATGCTCAGCTTATTGCTGACCTTGGTTTGAGAAAATAAAATTTTTTCAAAAAAATTACAATAAACAAGAAACAAGATACAAACAAATTCCAAATGTCAATTTTCAAGAGTTCAAAAGTAGTGTTATTTGTAATCTGATTGTTGAGTATTGAATATTGTTTGATTATTGTTTCTTGTGTCTTGTTTATTTATTTAAAATTGACAGTTTGCAAGTGAGGCCAGGCAAGAAAACGTAATTTTGAGAACACCACCACAGAACCTGCTCGCAGATTAAAACTGATCTGTGAAAATCAGTGAAGAAAATCTGTGGAAGTGCGCTCACTATTATTACTTCTTGCTTTGCCTTAGAACTCTAAATGCAAATTTGTCAGAAAGGAAAGCATGGCTGTACTTAAAGAGTACAAAACAACCACTTATGAAGTGGATTATTGTGGTAAAAAATTAACCCTTGAGACGGGTCGTTTGGCTGGTCAGGCGCAAGGTTCTATTACAGCTCGTTTGGGAGATACTGTTGTTTTAGCAACTGCTGTGGTCTCTGATGAACCAAGAGAGGGTATGGATTATTTCCCACTACTTGTTGACTTCGAGGAGCGTTTTTATGCTGCAGGAAAGATATCGGGATCCAGATTTATTAAAAGAGAGGGAAGGCCAAGCGATGAGGCTATTTTGGCTGCCCGAAAGATCGATCGCCCCATTAGGCCACTTTTTCCTAAGAATTTTCGTAACGACGTTCAGGTTGTAGTAACGGTTTTGTCTTACGATGGCGAGAATGATCCGGATCCAATTGCCATAATTGCCGCATCTAGTGCGCTAATGCAAACCCATGCCCCATACAAAGGGCCGATTTCTGCTGTAAATATCTCTCTTGTTGACGGTGTAATTAAACTTAACCCTACAATGGACGAACTGGAAGCCAGTGACTTACATGTTTGTCTGGCCGCTACAAAAGATCGGGTCATGATGCTGGAAGTCGAGGCCAACGAGGTTAAAGAAGAGGTAGTAATTGAGGGCATAGAGAAGGCGTTAATAGAGCTTAAGCCAATTATCGAGATTCAACATAAGATCGCCGAAGATCATCGTAAACAGGAAGTAGAAGAGGGGGAGAAGCCGGTTGATCCAAGTATTGCGGTAAAAGCAGAGGTTCACAACTATGTGGCCGATAAATTAAGAACCGCCTTAGCTGAACTGGACAAAGAGGAGAGAGATAAGCAGATTAAAATCTTTGAAAAGGAGATCTTAGATCGTTTTGAGGGCACCTATAAGCAGGTTGATTTAAAATCGGCATTTGCTAAGCTGGTATTCGAAGAAGTTCGCGCCCAGATTCTCGAAAATGGCATACGCCCCGATGGTCGTGGTATCGAGGAAATTAGGCCTTTGCATGTCGAAACAAGCGTTTTGCCTAGGACTCATGGTAGTGCATTATTTGCCAGAGGCGAGTCCCAATCGTTAAGTGTTGTAACTCTGGCCAGCCCTGGCATGGAACAGCTCATTGATACAATGGGAGAGGAGACCACCAAACGCTTTATGCATCATTACAATTTTCCTCCTTTTTCGACGGGCGAGGTATCGCCGATGCGAGGCACCTCCAGGCGTGAGATTGGTCATGGCTACTTGGCAGAAAAAGCGCTTAAACCCATGATCCCGGAAAACGGCGGTTTTCCATATACTATTCGTATTGTCTCAGAGATTCTTTCCTCAAACGGCTCAACTTCTATGGCGGCAACCTGTGGTTCAACTTTGGCATTAATGGATGCCGGTGTGCCAATTAAAAAGCCTGTTTCCGGTATCGCTATGGGTTTGGTCGCAAACGCTGATGCAAGTGAATATAAGATATTAAGCGATCTACAAGGCTTGGAAGACTTTGCTGGTGACATGGATTTTAAAGTTGCCGGGACCAAAGATGGTATAACTGCTGTCCAAATGGATACCAAGATCGAAGGTTTGACAATGGAAATAGTTAAAGAAACTTTCCGAAGAGCTCTAAGCGGCCGCTTAGAGATTATGGACGCCATGCTCTCAGTTATTCCTGAGCCCAGAGCCGAGCTATCAAAATATGCTCCTCGCATTGAGGCAGTTCAGATTAATCCGGAGAAGATTGGCGAAATTATCGGGCCCGGAGGAAAAAATATTCGCAAGATCATCGAAGAGTGCGGCGGTAAGGATGTTTTGGCAATTGACATAGAGGAAGATGGCACAGTTATGATATCGGCTATGGATCCGGTAGCCGGAGAAAAAGCAATTGCCATGGTAAAAAGCATGACTCGCGAAATTAAACCGGGTGAGATTATCACAGGCGAAATAATTGAGATTAAACGCGACAGAATGAGTGGTAAAGAAATAGGTGCTATTATGGCTATCACTCCGAAATTAGATGGCATGATTCATGTTTCACAAATCGCCAACCGTCACGTAGAAAAAGTTTCCGATGTGCTCAAAGTCGGACAAACCGTGACTGCAAAAGTTATTGAAGTTGACCCGATGAAGGGTAGAATTTCCCTTTCAATGAAGGCTGCTGCCGAATCAAGTAATCCGGATAAAGCTTAAGTCGAATACTATTCTAAAATCGGTTACCAATTTTATAAGAATTAGCCCTGTATGTTTAGGGCTAATTCTTTGTTAATACCCAATTTGATATAATAAAGAGGATGATCTGGAGGAATAAAAAAATATTTTTTGTTGTTTTTGCTTCACTTTTTGCAGCGTTGTCTTTTGGAACACAGTCCAAAGCCGCTTACCCATATTCTCAAATTAATAGCAACGGTTTTGGCGATGTAAATAACACAATGGTTACTGCGTTAGCCTATTATGACGGCTATATGTATGCAGGGACCAGCAACTCTGTAACCGGTGCTCAAATTTGGCGTAGTTCAGACGACACAAATTGGCAGAAGGTGGTAGATGGTGGTTTAACAAGGACCACTATTAATCGAGTTCAAAGCTTAATTGTATTCGATGGTTATCTTTATGCCGGCACAGTTGCCTCTGCTCTGGGTGCGGAGATATGGCGCACTAACGACGGCACCAACTGGCAACAGGTTGGCGAGGATGGCATGGGCAGTGTTACGAACAATAATATGCATACGGCGACAATATTTGATAACTACTTGTATTTTTCTACTATCAACGGCAATGGCGCAGAAATATGGCGGAGTGCGAATGGCACAGATTGGGAGCTGGCCAATACCCCTGGTTTTGGGAAGCCCCAAAACTCCGGTATTTATGGTATTCACACATTCGACGGGTATGTCTATGCCGGTACCTATAACCCTGGCCAAGGAGCCGAGCTTTGGCGTAGTTCTAGCGGCACAGATTGGGAGCTGGTTTTTGATGGTGGTAACGGCAATATCAATGACCGTTCCATAAACGGTTTGGGATCAATTGATGGTTATATGGTGGTAACCACATGGAATAATGTTGATGGTTCAAGAGTATGGCGCACTAGTGATGGCCAAAATTTTGTTGAGGTAACCGACGATGGTTTCGGTGACATTAATAATCTCAATTTTCCTCGAGTTACCAATCTCTGCCAAAAGATATTTACCGGTTCTTCAAATGTGGCTGGAGCAGAGTTATGGTCTATTGACCCCACAAATGGTGTTACTGAGCAGATCGTTGGTGACGACACAATTCCCGGTGGTTTTGGCACACTTAACAATTATATTGCCAGCATTGCCACGTATAACGATCAACTTTATATCGGATTAAATTCCAATGGGCAACTATATTGGATTAACGATTTGTGTGTGGAAGAGGTAGAAGATATCCCTGAAGAGGAGCCTGAAGAGGAGATGCCACAACAACCAGCCAATACAGACACTCCTGAATCTCCGGCCTTACCGATAACAGGCCTGGAGTTCATTTATGCTGAGATAATGGTGGTGTTTGTGGTGTGCTTTGTTGCAGCGCTCCATTACTCATACTCGTGCACAATAAAAAGGCGATAATAAGCTCTGCCACGTCTGTAAACATTGACATAATTCAAAATATATAGTATAATAATAGAATTTCCTATGTGCATAGGCAGGCTTTTGTTTTTAAGAAAGAGTCTGACTACTGTTCATAGGAGGCGCACCATGCGCCAGATTAATCTTGTTGTTGCTGTTTTTGTTGTTTTGGGGGTGCTGCTGGCCGGTTGCGCTCCCAAAGAGCCACTTCAGCCGGGCAGCGGGGAGAAGCGCACAGCCGACAAGCTTCAGGCACAGCCTGAGATGCAGTTTCCGGCCAAGGTACTCGTTAGCTTCGGCTACGAGTACCACCCGGACCCCCAATACTGGATCTCCGACCTGGAGTTCCAGGGTGGACGGATCCCGCAGGCCAGCGTTGCCAAGGTGGACAACCACCGCAAGCAGCTGCTGGAGATCCTGCGGGGTTCCCATGACCTTGACCCGCGGGCGGCCAAGATTGTGGAAAGTCTTGGCTCGATGCCCGCCGGCGTCCGCCTGGGCCCGGCCACGGGTTTCGCCGAATGTTTCATGGCAGGCCCCAAGCAGGCCAGTGGCAAGTTGAAGCTGTCGTTGCTCTTTGGGAGCGACCAGAGTGTCATCCCGGGAGCGGGCGGCATTCTCTGGTACGACGATGACCGCAAGGTCATCTACGTGCCGGCCATGGCGCAATTTGACCGCAAGGTCCTTGCGCCGCTCTTGTTGCACGAGTTGTTCCATGCGTGGAGTTGCCAGGTGGATGGCAACTCACAGGAGCCACTCCTTAGCGAGGAGTATAAGGCTCACAGCTTTTCCGTGAGCGTGTACTCCAAGCTGAGCGACGGCAAGTTCGGCGCTCTGGCCGAGAAGGTCGCGGCGCGAGGCGGCCACCAGTGGAAGAAGGCTCTGGCCGGCCTGACCATCGACGATCTTCGTCAGATGGAAAAGGCCTTCGCGCTGGAGCGGGCCTTCAACACTATCGAGGCTTCCACTATGGCCTCGGAGCTGCTGTACGCAGTGGTGTTGAAGTGTGTGGCGCAGAACCCCGAAGAAAAACGCCTCTCGGAGTGGGAGGCGGCCTACGGATGGATTGGTCAGGGATTCGCTTCCTGCCAACCCTAGTGGGCAGAGAACCAGGTGGCTCCGGTCTCGCAGAGACCGGAGCCACCCCTCAAAAATTGACAAAGTAAAATTAGTTTGTTATTATATCTTTTGAAACAGGGGGGAGCTAGGTCTAAATTATCTCAACAAATTTTTTGTTATCGTTCTAAAAGAGTCAGGAATTATTTCCTTATTCCATTAAAGCGATAAAGCGTCTCAAAAAGGGAATTTGTTTTTGTGCTTGGATAATGAACTATGAGCAAACAATCTCAGCTAAATGAAATTGCAGCAGAAATTACACAGTGTGTGAAATGTCCTCTAGCCAATTCGCGCAATAATACGGTGCCTGGTAGCGGTAATCCGGAAGCGGATATTTTGTTTGTTGGAGAAGCGCCTGGGCAGAAAGAGGATGAGCAGGGCATACCTTTTTGTGGTGCTGCCGGTAAGTTTCTAGACGAGATGTTATACACCATTGGGCTTAGCCGCGATCAAGTGTTTATTGCCAATACCTTAAAGTGTCGCCCGCCGGAAAATAGGGATCCGGAAGATAGTGAAAAACAGGCCTGCCGCCCTTATCTTGATAAACAGGTTGAGGTAATTAAACCCAAGTTAATTGTGTGTCTCGGGCGTCACTCCGTTGCCAACTTTATGCCCGGCGCCGGTGGAATATCCAAATTACACGGTAAAGCGGTGCGAAGACCAAACGGCCAGGTATATTTAGCGCTTTACCATCCGGCTGCTGCACTACATAACGGCGGTTTAAGAAGCACTTTAATAGAAGATTTTAAGAAAATACCAGCAATTTTAAACAAAATAATCAAATCAGAAAATCAAAAAGAGATCAAAACAAAAGATACTGAAAAACAAAAAGAAAAAGAGATACAACAAAAATTATTATAAAAATATTATCAAAAGTTTTATTTAAGGAAAATTTAAAAAATGGAAAAAGTAGTAAAAAACAATTTAAGTTCTAACAAAGAGAGATCAGCAAATAACAGAAAAGATCAAAAGCCCAAAATCAATGTGGTGCAAAGTTCTCAAGTAAAAACCATACCCGGAGATAGCGCTTTTATGAAACAAGGCAAAATTAGACCTGCTCATAGAACGACAATCAGCTCTATTAAAAAAGAGGCACGTGGTGCCCAGGAGAGAAGTGCTACGGCCGAAAAGGCTCAACACAGAAACTTGGCTGTTACCTCACATAACCGCGTAAAAAACGAGGAGGCATTAGTTTCTGAACCGCGTTTTACAGCACAATCTACCCAGGGTTTGCGCACCTCTATCACCGGCAAAGGGGCATTGCGCGTTATCGGTTTGGGCGGCCTGGAGGAAACCGGTGGCAAAAATGTTACCCTTATTGAATATGGCGATGACATAATTGCTATCGATATGGGTTTTATGTTCCCGGATCAAGATATGCCAGGTGTTGATTATGTAATACCTGATGTTTCATATTTGGAGAAAAACAAGCACAAATTGCGTGGTATCGTTGTTACTCATGGCCATCTGGACCATATTGGCTCCATACCGTATGTATACGAGAAGTTGGGTAGCCCGCACATTTATTCTGCTCCTTTAACAATAGGTCTAATTAAGGCTAAATTGGAGGAGTTTGGTTTAGGGCGTGCCGATCGTTTGCACTCATTGGAGATTGGGGTAGATGAGCTACAGCTGGGTGTATTCAAAATTCGCACCTTTAGGTTAACACACAGTATCCCACAGACTATGGGCTTGGCTATTAACACACCCGAGGGTTTGTTAATTTACGCTACAGACTGGAAATTCGATCACACTCCAGCCGACGGCAAGCCGGCCGATTTTTCGCAGTTAGCACTATTAGGCGGCGAGAAACCATTGGCGTTATTCTCTGAATCAACCAATGTCGAAAAACCCGGCATCTCTGTTTCTGAACGTGAAATTGAGGAGTCTTTATTCAAAATAATGGAGAGGGCTAACGGTCGCTTGATTGTTGCAACCTTCTCTACTCTTATCTCGAGAATACAACAGATTGTTAATATCTCGCGTCGCCTTAACCGCAAGGTAACATTCATCGGTCGCAGTATGCAACAAACAGTAGAGGTAGCCTTGTCTTTAGATGCTTTAAGTGTCCCGCCAGATACGATTGTTGATTCAAGATCAATAGCTTCTATTCCTGACAATAGGCTAACAATTGTTTGCACCGGTTCACAAGGTGAAGATAAAGCGGCTTTAAGCCGAATTGCCACTGGTGAACATAAGCAGATCAAAATCAAAAAAGGTGATACGGTGATCCTCTCATCTTCTCCAATCCCAGGCAACGAGCGGAGTGTTTCTGACTTAATGGACAATCTTTATCGTGCCGGAGCTTATGTTAAGTATCAAAAAATTATGGATGTGCACACCTCCGGACACGCCAACCAAGAGGATCTTAAGTTAATGTTGGCTCTAATTAAGCCCAAATATCTTATTCCAATACATGGCGAGCGTCACAGACTTATGTATCATTCGCAGATTGCACAGGACATGGGTCTTGTACCCGAAGAAAGATGTTTGGTTGCCGATGACGGCCAGGTTATCGAATTTCAAAACGGTGTTGGCACGGTTACCAATAAACGAGTTCCCGCATCTTATGTTATGGTAGATGGTTTGGGTGTAGGTGATGTGGGTAATATCGTGTTAAGGGATCGTAAAGCTATGGCTCAAGATGGTATATTTGTGATTATTGTTACGGTTGATCATAAAACCGGTGAGATAGCCACCAGCCCTGATATTATCTCCCGCGGATTTATTTATATGAGGGAAAACGAGCAACTGGTGCACAAAGCTAGAGCCGAAATTAAAAGACTCTTTGCTAAACATGCCAACGGAAACGGCTCACAGGCTGATTGGAACGTTATTAAGCAGAAGTTAAGAGATGAGATCGGTGAGTTTTTATTTACTGAAACTGAGCGCAGACCTATGGTTATTCCAGTAGTTATAGAAGTCTAAATGAGATTGTGGCTTCGCATTTTATTGTAAATGAGTCTTGTCCCTCCGTAGCCTTGGCGAAGGGGGATGGTTATTCCAGTTGTAATTGAAGTATAAACGGCTACTGGCTATTAGTTATTAGCTTCTAGTTTGTAGAAAATACTCCGTGTGATACGGAGTATTTTCTTTTGGCACAAAGTAAATATTGGTTTTTGCCACTATAGTCTTAATGAGATTTAGTGGCTATTGAATCACGACATAAACAACTGATATAATGTGAAGTGTAATTAAGGTTAAACATAGCCTGATATTTTGTGTATAAGCAAGAGAGGGATAAATTGGGACGCAAAAGAAAATACCCTAAACATAAACAAAAAAAGCCAAAATGGTTCCAAACAGAGAACGAATGGGGTGACTTTGTTTTTGATTGGGGTTTGGGTCTAAAAAAAGATACATGGAGAGAGATTTTCGGGATTATTATCTTCCTCTTCTCTCTTATTGTGATCCTCGGTTTTTTTGGCTTGGCTGGCATATTCGGCCAAGAGATGAGCAAGCTAATGAGACTCTTTTTTGGCGCCGTTACCGCATATTTTTTTGCTATCGGTTTTATGTGGTTTGGTCTCTCATTGCTATTGCCTAAATTCTCGAAACTTAAGATGTCAAACATTGTCGGGTTTGTAATTATGATTGCATCACTCTCCGGCTTCTTCCATCTGTTTATTCCAGGTCAAGATGCAAAAGAGGCCGCGCTAAGAAGGCTTGGCGGGGGAGTTTTAGGTTATTTGGTGTCTTATCCGATGCGTCAAAACCTTGGCCTGTTCGTTGCCTTCCTAATAATCATTGCTTTAATAGTAATCTCCACATTAATGATCGCCAACATCTCCATACGTTCGTATTTTTCGGATGGTGAAGAAGGAGAGGAAGGCGGAGACAAAAAGGTCAAGATAAACCAGCCGGAATCCACTGGGCCCAAGGTTGGTATGATGAAACTGCTTAAAAACAAGCTTGGCGCCATGAAAAAGCCCAAAGAACAACAACCGGCAATATCCAGGGCGCCCGTGGTTGAAATTGATTCAAAAATGTTAGCCAAAGATAAAGATTGGCATTACCCTCCCATGGATATTTTGCAGGAATCAGATGATGCGCCGAATCCGGGTAATATTGAAAAGAATGTCGAGATCATCCAGAAAACACTCAACACTTTTGGAGTAGAGGTTAGCCCTGGAGAAGTTAATATTGGTCCGACTGTAACCCAGTATACCTTTAAACCAAAAGAAGGTATTAAGCTGGCTCAAATTACTGCCAGGGCACAAGATCTGGCTTTGGCATTGGCCTCGAGGTCGTTGCGTATCGAAGCGCCGATCCCTGGAAAGAGTTCAGTTGGTATCGAAAATCCTAACATCATTCCGGCTAAGGTCACAATTCGCGAAGTCTTAAAGTCTAAAGAATTTAAAGCGGTAAAAAGCAAGTTAACCATAGCTTTAGGTCGCGGAGTTTCTGGCGATTCCGAGGTTGTTGATCTGGAAAAGATGCCTCACTTGTTAATTGCCGGTGCAACTGGAAGCGGTAAAAGTGTCTGTATTAATTCAATTATCACCTCTTTGTTGTTTAATAATTCACCTCGTGATCTGCGCATGGTTTTGGTTGATCCGAAGCGCGTTGAACTTACTAACTATAACGATATTCCTCATCTGCTAACACCTGTAATTACAGAGGTAGATCAAACTGTCTCGGCTCTTAAATGGGCGATATATGAAATGGAAAGAAGATATAAGCTTTTTGCCGCTGAGGGCAAAAGGAATATTACCGCTTACAACCAAAGCCCTGGCGACGAAGGAAAGATGCCGTATATTGTAATTGTGGTTGATGAATTAGCCGATCTGATGTCTCAAGCGGCGAATGAGGTTGAGGGAAGCATTGTTCGCTTGGCTCAAATGGCTAGAGCAACCGGCATGCACCTGATTGTTGCAACACAAAGACCGAGCGTTGATGTTATAACCGGTTTAATTAAAGCCAATATCCCTGCCAGAATAGCTTTTGCTACTGCTTCTCAGGCAGATTCCAGAACCATTTTGGATATGGGTGGCGCCGAAAAACTCTTAGGCAATGGAGATATGCTGTTTTTGGGCAACGGTTTAAACAAGCCGAAACGTATGCAAGGGTGCTATGTATCTGACAAAGAGCTTGAAGATCTGGTAAAATATCTAAGAGAGGAGCAGGAGCCACAATACGACGAGGCTATTTTGCAGTTTAAGTCCAATAAGGGTGGCGGTGGTCATGCTGGAGACGGAGGCGGAGAAGACGACATGTATGAAGATGCAGTAAGAGTGGTGGTTGACTCGGGCAAAGCTTCGGCATCTTTATTGCAGAGACGTCTAAGAGTTGGATATGCAAGAGCAGCCAGACTGCTAGATATACTGGAGGGCAATGGGGTTATTGGCCCTCCGGATGGGGCTAAACCTAGAGATGTCTTAATAATGCCAGGAGAGGAAGATAACTTCTTGGGTCAAAGAGTGGCGCAATCAGACATTAGTAGTATAACCTCTCGTGATCACACAGGGGCATTTAGCGGCAAAACAGGTAATGGCTCAATTTATGAGGATGACTACCAAGAGGTAGAAAAAGACTACAGATAGAGGAATAAATATTTGTTATTGCTGGGAAATTATTTATAAACAGTGTTGATAACATAAAGATGAATTAATTATGGCTGCCGGATTTTCACTCAAAAAAATTAAAAAACCAATTGCTCTCGGGGCCAGGTTTAAGCGTGCCAGAAAAAGGTTGGGAGCCGAGATTCTTGATGTCGAGATGAAAACCAAGATCAGATCTAAATATATTGAGGCATTAGAGAATGATGATTTTGCAGTTTTGCCTGCAGACGCATACACTAAAGGTTTTGTAATTAGATATGCTAATTTTCTGGGTCTGGATGAAAACAGAGCGCTTAACGATTATTTTAAGCAGAAATCGAATTTTCATCTTTCGAATGGGGATATTTTATCTCCCAATAAATCTTATAGGGAGCCTGGCATAATTATTACACCGAAGATATTCACCCCAGTTATTTTAGTTTCTTTCATTGTTGGAATGTTTGTCTACTTGGCGGTTCAGATTTACGGTTTTGCTGCAGCGCCGGAGCTGGCGATTTCTTCTCCAACTAATAATTCGGTGATTGAAAGCGAAGATATTGAAATTAACGGCAACACAAGTAAACAAGCTGATGTTTATGTAAACGAACAAAAGATCCAGGTTTCCGGTGATGGCACCTTCTCCGTAGATTATAAAATGCTACCGGGCATCAATGTTATATCAATAAAGTCAGTTAACAAAGCAGATAAAGAAAAAAGTTTAACTTACACTCTTGAATACAAGCCTCAATCAGCCAGAGCAAAAACAGATCAAAAAAGCGAATAATAAATAATAAATGATGAATAATTCCAGGCTCGAGTAATAATTCGTTATCTATAATTCATTATTCACACCGGAGTTTAAATGGCCAAGAAGACCGAAACCAAAGAAAACAAAATTGAACAAAATCAGAATAGTGGTAAAAATGAGGCCTTAAAGTCCGCTCTGTTGTCGATAGAGAAACAGTTTGGCAAAGGTGCGATTATGAGTATGGACGAAAGTTCTCGTTTGAATGTCGAGACTGTCCCAACCGGATCTTTGGCTCTTGATATTGCTCTGGGTGTAATGGGCGTGCCGAGAGGCAGAGTTATTGAGATTTATGGTCCTGAATCATCTGGTAAAACAACATTGGCTCTACATATTGTGGCTGAATCCCAAAAAAGAGGTGGGAATGCCGCTTTTATTGATGCTGAACATGCTTTTGATCCGGAGTATGCCAAAAAGATCGGGGTTGATTTGCAGGGTTTGTTAATCTCCCAACCTGACACCGGTGAACAAGCATTAGAAATCACGGAAACTTTAGTCAGATCAAATGCTTTAGATGTCATTGTAATTGATTCTGTTGCAGCTTTGGTACCTCGTGCAGAGATTGAGGGTGAAATGGGTGACAGTATGATGGGGGTTCAAGCTCGTTTGATGAGTCAGGCTTTGCGCAAGCTCACCGGTGCTGTTTCTAAATCTAAAACTGTGCTTATCTTTATTAACCAGATCCGCATGAAAATTGGCGTTATGTTTGGCAACCCGGAAACCACAACAGGCGGTAACGCTCTAAAATTTTATTCATCTGTTCGTCTCGAGATAAGACGCAAGGCCGTTCTCAAAAAGGGAGATGATCAAGTGGGCAATCACGTTGTCGTTAAGGTGGTTAAAAATAAGGTTGCTCCTCCTTTTAAGACAGCTGAATTTGATATTATGTTCGCTCAAGGCATAGATGCGGAGGGGGAGATAATAGACTTAGGTGTGGAACATGGCATTATAGACAAAGCCGGATCTTGGATATCATATGGCGAGGAGAAACTAGGACAAGGTAAAGAGGGTGCGCGCGAGTTTTTGAAGCAAAACCCTAAGTTAACAGCCGAAATAAAGAAAAAGATTTTAGAGAGCATTAAAAAGGAGGGCAAAGAGTAATTTTCTTTGCTCCGGTGGGTGAAAAAATTTTCGATTAACCGACACTTTTTTGTAGTTATGCTGGTCATTTTGACTTGTGCTATTTTTGTAATGCAAAATGTTTTTTTGTAGAAAAGAAGGCAACTTTGGCAGCTGACTGGTACGATAGTCAATATATGTATCGTCAGAAATACACCATAGACAATTCCTCCGGTATGAGTGCAATTAATGATTACCAGATCAGAGTAGACGAAGGTATGACCGCCAATTATCCTTTTAATGATGCAAGTGGCACGAATGCTTACGATATTTCGGGAGAAGATCAGGTTGCAAAATTGTATCCTGCTACAAGTGGCGGGACCGGCCCTGTTTGGACAACCGGCAAGTTTGATGGTGGGTTAAGTTTCGATGGGTCTGAAGATTATCTTACTCTTGGTAAACAGGTAATGTACGCTCTCACCAACTTTTCGATCTCGGTATGGGTGAAAACTAATCAAAGCGCTGCTGGCACTAACCGTGATCAAGATCCTGCAATATTAGGTCTTCGGCAAACTGGCAGTGATTACAATGAGTTTGCGTTAACAAACTACAACGGGAATTTGGCTTGGTACGATGAATTTGGCGCTGAAGCCAATACATACAACAGCAACACAAGTATTAGTGATGATGATTGGCATCATGTGGTGGTAAATCGTAGTGGCACAACACTTTCTTTCTATCTCGATGGTGAGCTATTGGGTAACGATACTACCGGCAGTGATATTGTTGGCCGTAGCGATTTGGCGTGGACGACAGATAGTTATGTTTTAGAGGCCGGACGGGCCAATATTACCGGAGGTTTATATTTTGCAGGGCAGATGGATGAACTGCGCATATATGGTAGGACTTTAAGCGACAATGAGGTCGGGACACTGTTTGCCTCTAATACGGCGAGCCGTCTTGGCTCTCTCTATAGTCATGCTCAAGGTGATGGCGATGATGTGCGATTTACCGCAACGGACGGTACGACTTTGTTGGACTATTGGGTCGAAAAATATCTCCCTGAGTCGCAGAACGCAGTATTTTGGGTCAAGGCTCCCTTGGTTCAGGCTAATAGCGTAATTGATATATACATGTATTATGGCAATGCCGATGCCACTTCTGCTAGTAACGGCGACAATACCTTTGTCTTTTTTGATGATTTTTCTGGTGCAAGCATAGATACCAGTAAATGGAGCATCGAAGGAGCGGGCCATACAGTATCTGGGGGAATTTATTCCTCTCCCGATGCATGGTCAGATCCGCGCAATAATATTACCAGTGTTGATACTTTCTCCAACAACATCCAGATAGATATTCGTTGGAAGAATAATACTCAATATGCTAATAATGGTCAGGTGCTAAAATACGGCACAGGCAATACCTTTTATGGCTTAAACCTTCATGAAGGTGAAATGTATGCCTTGTCTTTAACTGATCCGAATATTTTAGCTGGCAGAGCGGCTGGTTATGAACCCAATAGGTATGGAACTGCAACTCTTATTGTAAAAAATGGCGGAGGTGCGCTGGCGTGTGGTGCATACTATAGGCGCTGTATCAGTGATAATCAACGTAACTACAACGATAAGAACATTATGATTATGGGTTGGAATACAACGTTGTATGTTGATTGGATACATGCAAGAAATTATGTTGCCGGTGCACCTTCTGTTGCACTTATTTCGGGATCGGAGGAGTTAGGCGATTTGGCCCCGCCGGTTTTTAGCGAGGTTTTTAACGCCTATGATGCACCTGTGAAAACCAACACTTTGTCTTCTGGTCAATGGCACAAATATGCACAGCCATATTTCGAATGGACAGATGCCAGTGACGATAAATCCGGTGTGAAAGGCTACTATGTATATTTCGGCAACAATCCGGAAGCAGATCCAACCATTGATGGAGCTTTCCAATCCGAAACAAATTATCTGTCCTCTATTAGTCTTTCTCCTGGAGAAAGTTATTATCTCAGAATAGTTGCTGAGGACAACATGAATAACCAAACCGAACCTATCACGAAGTTTGAATATCTTTTTGATAATGTAGCTCCAGATCCACCCGAATATATCAACATTTCCCCAATTGGTTGCTCAACTGCCAACACTTTTAATTTCGATTGGCCCCTCGTTATTGATGCTGATTCGCAACTACAAGGATACCAGTATAGAAAAGGTTCTATGGGTGAGATATTAGATGTCGGGACAGAAAATCTGGCTGTAACTGCTTATCAAGAAGGCGACAACATCTTGTATGTTAGATCGCAAGACAATGCAGGCAATCTGTCATCTTGGCAAACAGCAATTTACTGTTCTACTGCAACAGTACACGTAGTAGACGGACCAACGGTTATCTCCGGTCCGTCATCAATTACTGTTGGGTGGGTTTCGAGTAAAATGACTACTGGTTATGTAAAGGTTTATGAAGGCAATACCTACATATCAGAACAGGGTTTAACAACATACTCTCTTTCTCACAGCGTTAAAGTAATCGGCTTAGAACCGGAAAAAGAGTATAGATATCAGATAACATGGACAGATCAGAGTGGAAACCTAGGCGAAACTGAGTGGTTCTCAACCCACACAGATTCTGCTCCTCAGATAAATAATTTAGAAGCAGATATCTTGTCGCCGACTCAAGTCAATGTTTCATGGGATTCAACAATCGAGGCAGTATTCTCTATTGAATACGGTTTTACCGACTACGATAGTAAAATTAATTTAAATAATCCATTAATCGCTTCATCGAATAAAATATCAGACCTATCTCCAGGCAAGGAATATCGTCTAAGAATTAATGCTGTCTCTTCTGATGGTACAAGATTTTATTCGGGAACAACCTTTCAAATGCCCCCATTGCCGGAAATCAGCGATGTTGGATACGAATCTATAAACGATAGATCTGACTCTACGATTGAACTGTCATGGCGCAGCAATGTACCGACTACTTCGAGTGTCTTTTACGGTTTATCCGGGCAAAATAAAACAGAGATCTCCAAGAGTGACATGTCGCTTGAACACACTTTACTAATTGAGTCGCTCGTAGAAAACTCTATTTATGATTACTATGTAACCGGTATGGATGGTTACGGAAATATCGCTAAATCAAATAATTTAACCTTCGAGACCGATTTCGACACCCGCCCCCCAGTCATCTCTCAAATTACTATAGAAACATCTAACGTTGGCCTAGATAAACAAGACAAAGCTCAAATAGCAGTATCCTGGAGAACAGATGAACCCACCACATCCCAGGTAGAATACGGAGAGGGTATAGCAGGAAGCGAATACACCAATAAAACCACTGAAGATAAAGCCCTTACCACCAACCACCTTGTTATTATCCCAGACCTAACCCCCGGCAAACCCTACCACATACGAGTTATATCTACCGATAAAGGTAACAACACCACCTTATCTAAAGACCATACCGTTATCCCTGGAGATGTGCCCCGTAGCGCTTTACAGATCATCCTCAACACCTTCACCAGATTGTTTGGTTGGTTGGGACTGAATTAAAGGAAATTTAACGAATTTATTAACAATAAATATTTTATTTTATCAAATAACCAATTAAAAAGTTTGTGTTATGGTAACAACAGACAAGGAATCCAGAGATAAGAAGGAGATGAAGACAAAAACTCCTGAATCGATTAAACATGAGAAGATTATTGATATTGTGAAGCTAAAGAAGGATTTTCCGGTAGGCGAGAATCTTGTCAATGGCTTGAGAGGTGTAGAATTAAAGATTCACGCAACCGACTTTTTGGTAATATTCGGTCCGTCTGGATGCGGTAAATCGACTCTTCTTAACATCATAGCCGGTATCGATACGCCCACGAGTGGCAATGTGTTTGTTAGGGATACAGATATTTTTGCCATGGATGAAGATGAAAGGGCAAAATTCAGAGCTAAAAAAATGGGTATAGTCCATCAAATGCCTTACTGGATTAAATCTCTTAATGTTATTGAAAATGTTTCTTTGCCGCTGATTATTGAAGGTGAAAAACCCAAGATGGCGAAAATGCGTGCCAGAGATATTTTGGAAGAGATTGGTATTCCTGAATTAGCCAATCAACTACCCAGTCAGCTTTCGGGTGGTCAACAACAAAGGGTGGGGATAGCCAGAGCATTGATCTCTAATCCTTGGATCTTAATGGCCGATGAACCGACCGGCAACCTAGATAGCACCTCGGCCGACGAAATAATTGCTTTGTTTGATACCTTAAATCGCAAGCACAAACGTACTATTATCATGGTTACTCATAACCAGTCTTACTGGGAGATGGGCACAAGACGCATAGAAATGAAAGATGGCCTAATTGTTAAGGAGTCTTACCATGGATAAACTATTTATATTACAATTTGCTTTTAGGAATCTCTTTAGTCATCGCATGAGAACTTATCTAACTCTTATCGGAATAATGATAGGCATATCGGCAATTGTTTTTTTGGTTTCATTTGCTTTTGGCATTGAGAAGTTGGTTACCTCTGAAATTACAGGAGGTGATGCCTTCAAGTTGATAGATGTCGGAACAGGTAATTCACAAGTGGTTAGGCTCAATAGTGACGCAGTAAAGAGTATCGATGACTTAGCTTATTCTAATTCGGTCGAAACCACAATGAATTTGGCCGGCAAAGCCAAAGACGGCGATAGAGCAATGGACGTGGCATTTTTTGCCGCCTCATCCAAATACGTTGAGTGGTCTGGATATAAACCCAAAACAGGTAAAATGTATAACGATTCAGATCGTGACAAGATAGTTGTGAATACGGCGTATTTGAACTTTTTAAGGATAAAAGAACCAGAAGAAGCAATATCAAGAAAAGTAAAATTAGACATTGTCATACCAAAAGAATTGATGGACAGTGAAGAAAGTTATACCTTGTTGGATCAAGAATACGAGATAATCGGTGTTGTAGAGAACGGCACTAGTCCAAATATTTTTTCAAGCCAAAAGGCAATATTGCCTTATGCTAAGAATTTCTCTCAGGCAAAAGTTGAAATTACAGCTAGAGATCAGGTGCTCGATCTTAGAAAACAGATTGAAGCGATGGGTTTTAAAACGCAATATGTGGGAGATACGGTGGCTCAGATAGAACAGATATTTAATGTGTTTAAACTTATTTTAGGTAGTTTCGGCTTAATCGCTTTGGTGGTTGCCTCTCTGGGCATGTTTAATACTCTCACTATATCTCTATTAGAGAGAATGAGGGAGGTGGCTTTGCTAAAGATATTAGGCACACAGCGCAAAGATATTTCAAGATTGTTTATGGTAGAGGCGCTGATATTTGGAGCTATCGGTGGTGTTCTGGGGATTGCTCTTGGTGTTGCAACCGGCCAGTTATTTAATGTTTTTCTTAATCGCTATGCTGTGCAGAGTGGCGGTGATCCGGTTAGAATTTTCTATTACCCTGCATGGTTTATTTTGGCAATTATTGCTTTTGCCCTAATGGTTGGTGTTTTAACTGGAATTTATCCTTCCAGGCGCGCTGCCAAGGTCAAATCGTTAGATGTTATAAGATACGAATAATAACTTTGTAAGATAACCTTACTCAACGATAAATATAGTTTAGGCCATAATTATGGACAGTGCTTTGAATTATGCGTTAAAATTAATTTCTAAAAAAGATTACACCGAGGTTGAGATAAAAAGAAAACTCGCGATTCGTGATGTTGAACAATCGAAACAGGCTGAGGTGATAGACTTTTTAAAACAGAAAAGATTTTTAGATGATGTCCGTTTTACGGAAAACTACATAAATATGCACTCTTCGAGGGGAGATATAAGGATAAGATTTGAGCTAATTAGAAAAGGTGTAGAGGAAGATGTTATCAATACAGCATTGAATAAAATTGCTGGCGAGCATATGGTCTCGAGGGCTCGAGAGTTTTCTGTCGGTTGGATAGAGAAAAACCAAAACAGGGCAAAGGATAGATTTGATTTAAAGAGTAAGCTATTCGCCAAGTTATCCCGTCAGGGTTTTAGTTACGATACTATCTGTCAAGCAACTAAAGAGTTGCTAAAATGAGTCCCAAATGTTATAATTAGTTTTTATTATAGGTAAGTAGGAAGCAAGATGGCTAGAAAAACACAAATTGTCGTAACGGTTGGGCCAAAAACAGAGAGCCCAGAGATGATCAAAAAGCTAATAGAGGGGGGAATGGATGTTGCGAGGTTCAATTTTTCTCATGATGTACACGAATCATTTGAAAAAAGAGCAAAGTTGATCCGAAAATACTCCTCACTAAGAAAGAAAGTCAAAATCTTGGCAGATCTTCAAGGTCCACGTATTAGGGTGGGAGATATGCCAAAAGAGGGTCGCACACTTAGGGACGGAGAAAAGATTGTTTTTACTACTCATGTTTGTGGCGCTATCAAAAAAGAGGAAGTGGTAATCAGAGACCCCTACCTGCATGAGGATGTTAAAAAAGGCGATATTATACTGCTAGATAACGGCATTATGGAGGCTTATGTTACCGGTGTTCACGAGCATAAAATTGAGGCAAAGATATTAAGAGGAGGCACCTTGTTTTCAAACAAGGGGGTTAATCTTCCGCTAACCAAAACAACTACCAGCGCCATCACAGATAAAGACAAGAAAGACATCGAATTCATTAAAAAAATGAAGTTTGATTACGTGGCTCTTTCTTTTGTCTCTTGTAAAGAGGATTTGGAGCTCTTGCGGCATCTACTTGGAGAGGGTGGACCAAAGATCATATCAAAAATTGAAACCGGCCAAGCTATTCAAAACCTACATGACATTATTGAGCTTTCCGATGCAATTATGGTGGCCCGGGGTGATTTGGGCATAGAAACACCAATGGAAAAACTACCATTATTACAGAAAGAGATAATCAACAAAACTAAATACGCCGGCAAGCCTGTTATAACAGCCACACAAATGCTGGATTCCATGGTAAAATCCCCACACCCGACTCGCGCCGAAGTTTCAGACATCGCCAATGCAATTATAGATGGAACAAGTGCCTTAATGCTTTCCAACGAAACAGCTGTGGGTGATTATCCTTTGCAGGCTCTAAATATGATGGCCAAAGTGGCTGAAGCCACCGAAGATTATATTAACAACGGCAAGGTATTGTTGTAATTAGTTAGTGTGATATAATACGGTTAGTGGCTTGACGCTTTGTTTTTGCGGACGAGATCAAGCCAGATCATGTTTATATAAGCGAAAAATAAATATTATTCACATTTCACACCTTTTAAGGGCTTAAGAGGTGAGGAGGGGCAAGTGATGACTAAAGCAAAGCCGAAAGGCGTAGATTTTGTTAAGTGGTTTGCTGATCTGGGCAAGGAGGACATTCCTATTGCCGGCGGCAAAGGTGCAAACTTGGGCGAACTAAAAAATGCTGGGATTCCCATTCCCAATGGTTTTGTAGTTACCGCAGATGCTTACTATCATTTCTTAGACAAGACCGGTATTCGCGCCTTTCTAGAAAAAGAGATGAAGGGTTTGGATCCTGAGGACAACAAAAAACTCAATCAGATCTCCAGAGAGCTCAAAAAGAAAATCATGTCATCTCAGATGCCGAGTGAAATTGCAGATGATATTAAAGATTTTTACGCAAAACTAGGTGGTTTTCCGGTTGCTGTGCGCTCCAGTGCTACTGCCGAAGACCTGCCGGATGCTTCATTTGCCGGTCAACAGGCTACTTATCTAAATATACAAGGCCCTGCTGATGTGGTGGATGCAGTGCAAAAATGTTATGCCTCTCTTTACGAAGCCCGAGCCATTTATTATAGAATTATCAATAATTTTGATCACATGAAGGTTGGTATCGCTGTGCCGGTTCAGCTCATGGTGCAGTCCGATGTTTCCGGTATCATGTTTACCGTTGATCCGGTTGGCCAGGATCCAAATAATTTAGTTATTGAAGCTGGTTATGGCCTAGGAGAGGCAATCGTTTCCGGTTCTGTTACTCCAGACAGGTATGTAGTTAATAAACAGACCTTAACTATCACCGATAAAGAGATTAATACTCAGGAGTGGAAGATTGTCAGAGATCCAAAAGGAGGCGACAAGCATGTTAATGTTCCCAAAGATCTGCAAAGCGCTCCAAAGATTATTTATGATGATTCAATCCTAGAGTTAGCAAAACTTGGTATTAAAATAGAACAGCATTACGGTAAACCACAAGACACTGAATGGGCAATTGAAAATGGCAAAGTATATTTTGTGCAGTCTAGGCCAATTACCACCCTGGGTAAAAAAGATGAAGCAGTAGAGGAAGAAGCTACAGATAATGACACTGTTACACCTGATAAGGCAGAGGTAATTTTAAAGGGCGCCGCTGCCTCTTTGGGTTTGGCGTTTGGTCCGGTTAAAATCATTCATAGCCCGAGCGAAATTGATAAAGTGCTTGAGGGCGATGTGCTGGTTACGGAGATGACAACACCTGATTTTGTGCCCGCTATGCGTCGTGCAGCTGGTATTGTCACCGATACCGGTGGCCGCACCTGTCATGCCGCCATCGTTTCCCGCGAACTGGGAATTCCTTGCGTGGTAGGCACCGGAACTGCTACTAGTGCTTTAAAACAAGGTCAAATGATATCTGTAGACGGAGCCAAAGGTTTAGTTTACCAAGGTAAAGTTGCCGTCAAGCATACTCCAGAGCAAGCAATCGCCGCCGCTCAGCCGGGCAACCCTGCATATTCAGAGGAGGCCATGGTAACTGGCACCAAGGTTTATGTTAACTTGGCCGAACCTCATTTAGCTGAAAAGATCGCTGCTCAGCCGGTGGATGGTGTTGGCCTGTTAAGAGCGGAATTTATGATAGCAGAGATGGGTGAACATCCAAGAGCCATGGTCGAAGACGGCAGGGGCCAAGAGTATGTAGATAAATTGGCGGAGGGTTTACGCACCTTTGCTCAAGCTTTTTCTCCTCGTCCGGTTGTCTATCGCGCTACCGATTTTAAAACCAATGAATATCGCAACTTAAAGGGCGGGGATAAATACGAGCCGCAAGAAAATAATCCAATGATTGGCTACAGGGGCGCTTCACGCTACATCAAAGAACCAGATCTTTTTGACCTAGAGCTACAAGCCATTAAAAAAGTGCGCGATGAATATGACCTAAAAAACCTTTGGATTATGATTCCTTTTACTCGCACGCTAGAAGAGATGCGTCAGTGTAAGAGATTGGTAGAGGATGCCGGCTTGTATCGCGGTCCGGACTTCAAGCTTTGGATGATGTGTGAAATCCCATCCAATGTCATATTGCTTGAAAAGTTTATTGATATCGGAATAGACGGTATTTCAATCGGCTCCAACGATTTAACTCAGTTAACGTTGGGAGCAGATAGAGATAACGAGGAGCTAGCCAAAATTTTTGACGAAAGAGATGAGTCTGTCCAGCTTTCTATTGAATACGTTATTAAGACCTGTCGCCGCCGCAACATTACCTGTTCTATTTGTGGTCAAGCACCTAGTGTTTACCCAGAGATTACTGAGATGATAGTAAAAGCTGGCACCACCAGCGTATCTGTTACCCCGGATATGATTATGCCTACACGTAAGCTTATCGCTTCGGTCGAAAAACGTATAATGCTTAAGAACATTATTGACAGATAAGAAGTAAAGCAAAGTAGATAAATCGTGGTAGTAAAAACACCTCTTGCAATAGAGGTGTTTTTGTTGTCGCCAACTTGCATAAATCGTGATATCTGTTAGGATTACTTTGTCTCGACCCCACGTAGATAGGAGCCGATCATGGGAACTCACGGCAGCAATGGTGGTAAAGAGCCTGAGGCGAAACGGAAGGGGGGCTGGGTAAAGCAACGTGGAAAGGGGAGCAAAAAGATCCGTAAGCCGCGAGGAGGCGGCAACCACTATCAGAAGAAGGACTGAAGGGAGGGAGAGCCGAGGTCCGAGGCGTAACAGTCTCGGCTTTCCATTTTATCTTTATAATAATGCACAATTTTGCTATTATATGCCTATGGAAAACATTAGCCCACAAATTATTATAGGTAATTGTGAAGCGGAGAAAGACAATCACAGGGGTTGGATAATTGGCCATTTTATGGATAAAGGCTCGTTGCTGCATTCTGATGATTTGGAAGTAAAGTGGTCGAAACATTTAAAGGGTGAGAAAAAGCTTGAGCTTGCCAAAAACATTCAAGCAAAAACCCTTTTTATTTTGTTTAATGGAGAGTTTAGGTTTTATTTCCCAAATGAGAATACGGATGTGGTTTTATCAAAGGAGGGGGATTATATTTTATACGATGCCGGTGTTGCGCATAGCTGGGAGGTTCTTGAGGACTGCTGTGCTATAAATATTCGTTGGCCGTCAATTGCCGGAGACCAGCAAACGGTGTAGTTTCTTTGGAGAGGTCGCATAGTTGGTCTAGTGCGCGCGCTTGGAAAGCGCGTAAGGCCGCAAGGTCTTCAAGGGTTCG
>MWCM01000002.1 GCA_002070055.1 bacterium ADurb.Bin212
CAAAGCAATCGTCTTAGATGGCAGACCTGGAGTGAGAAATCTCTTTTCAGATATCCCAGTCCAGATGTGCCATTTTCATCAGAGCCAAATCATCAGGAGATACCTTACCGGCAAACCAAAGCTTGAGGCCAGTATAGAATTAAAGGCTATCGGCGACACGCTAACATACACGACCGAGGAAGAGTTCACCACAAAATTCACCAGCTGGTGCATAAAGTGGGATTCCTTTTTAAAGGAAAGGACCACCGATCCGATTACCGGTAGATGGTGCTATACCCACAAGAGAGTTCGGTCGGCTAGGCGTAGTGTCAAGAATAACTTACCCTGCCTTTTTACTTACCTGAAATATCCGGAGTTAAATATCCCAAACACTACCAATTCACTGGATGGGAGCTTCTCCTGGTTGAAACAAAAAGTCGGCATACATAGAGGTTATACATACCAATTAAGAGATAAGATTATCGAACATTTGCTGGGGAACTAGACCCCCAAAAATGATATTAAGCCACAAAAGAGTTAGATCAGCTAGACACAGTTTGAAGAACAACTTGCCATTCCTGTTCACTTATCAGAAATACCCAAAACTGAATATTCCCAACACAACCAACTCATTAGGGGGAAGCTTCTCACACCTCAAAGAAAAAGTTGGTATTCATCGCGGTTCTAGAGAACTCATTAAAAGAAAAATGATAGAAGATATTTTAACAAATTAGCACCCCGAATTTGATATTAACCCTGATTTTTTGACCTAAATAGAAAAATACTAGATAATAATATTAATAATTTACAGTTAAATTTTTGGAGGGGCAATGAGAGCTTTGGCTAACGTTTTGGAGTTGCAAGAATATAAGATTGCTAAGCATAGGGAAGTTGTTGAGTTGGCAGTTTACTCCGCGGTTTGTTTTTTGTTACCTTTTTTACTTGGACATCCACAGCTTGTGGTTGGTACGGTTGTTAATGCTGCCTTAATTTTGTCGGCACTTAATTTGCCAAAGCATAAGGTACTACCGGCCGTTATATTACCAAGCCTTGGTGTTATTTCTAGAGGTTTGGTTTTTGGTCCATTTACACACCTTCTAATAATAACAATGCCTTTTATTTGGTTGGGCAATTACGTACTAATCCTAACAATCAAATATCTGTATTTAGCAAAAAGGTCTAATAAATTTCTGGCTATTTGCATAGCCATCATGTTAAAAGTGGCTATCATCTATTTAGCTGCGATTTTGTTAATAAATTCAGGGGTTTTACCCAAAATATTTGCCACATCAATGGGTTTGACTCAAATTTATACCGCTGTTTTGGGGGCATTACTTGCCTTATCAGTTAATAAGCTCATAAAATCAAATGCAAAATAGTTTGCTAAGCACAGATATTATCAAGGAAAAATATGGTTAACATCATTGAAAAAATTGAGCAAGCCGGTCTTAGGGGTCGCGGTGGCGCTGGGTTCCCAACGGCAACTAAATGGCAAGCGGTTAAGAAGCAGGAGTTACAGGGTAAAAAGATCTATATAATTGCCAATGGCTCAGAGGGAGAGCCCGGTGTTTTTAAAGATGAGTATATTTTGAAGAAATACCCAACAGAGTTTATTGAGGGCATAAAGATCGCCTTGGTTGAATTCGCCGATTCGGAAGCCGTAATTTACTTGAATCATACATATTATGATTGGTATGCCAAGAGGCTTGCATCCATCAGTAAGGGTTTCCCAATAAATTATTTTCGAAAAACTGCTAGGTATATAGCCGGCGATGAGACTGCGTTAATATCTCACATTGAGGGCAAAAGAGATGAACCTCGGATCAAGCCTCCTTATCCTGCAGAGAGCGGTTTACACGGTATGCCGACTTTGGTTAATAATATCGAAACGTATTATCGCGTATTCCAGATTGCTAAAGATCAATATCAGAATAAAACTTTTTATTCTATATCCGGATCGGGAATAAAAAAGCAGGTTTATGATTTCCCTGTGGATTATACAATAAAAGAGGTTCTCGTAAAAAGTGGCAACTGGCCAAAAGATGATTTTTTTATTCAGTATGGTGGAGGAGCTGCCGGTTCAATATATCTTCCAGAGGAGCTAGACAATGTTCTTCCCGGGGCTGCATCTATAATAATCTTTAATAGAAACAAAACTAACCCTTATAAACTTATGCGATATTGGGCTGAGTTTTATGCAAAAGAGAACTGTGATAAATGCACCCCCTGTAGGGAGGGATCGATGCGCATTTTGGAGATGTTAAAGGAAGATAGATTTGATAGGGAGAGAGTAAAAGAACTTTTTCTAGCAATGGAGCAAAGCTCTTTTTGCCCACTGGGCCGTGGCATGAGTGCCCCATACAAATCATTAATTGAAAAGGTTATAAGATGAGCCAAATAAGCATATCAATTAATGGTCGAAAATATCAGGCCGATGAGGGTGAAACAGTTTTGCAGGTAGCTCAGAGAGAGGATATTTATATCCCAGCGTTGTGTTACCATTGCGACCTACTGCCACACGAAAGTTGCCGTTTGTGTATGGTGGAGATTGAGGGCGAGGGAAAATTAAAAGCTTCCTGCACCCTAAAAGCTTTTGATGGACTTCGAGTTCTGACGGACTCAGAGTTAGTAAATAGAGTGTTAGCAGTCAATTTGGAGTTGTTGTTCGCTCAACACGAAGGAAAATGCGAAGCATGTGCCAGAAAAGACAGCTGTAAACTACGTCAGGCGGTTATCAAATTTTCCAACAAAGAGAAGTTTGTGGCTGATAAATACTCCGATCGAAAGAAGGATAAATTAAAGTATCAGTTTGGTCCAAGCATTATGTTTGATCCGGCAAAATGTATCAACTGCGAGAACTGCGCCACAATGTGTGCCAAGCAAACCAAAGGGGGTTTTATCCGCCCCAGAGAAAGTAAATATAATTTTGAGGTATCTCCTTCTTTGGCTAATGATCATGACTGCATCTACTGCGGCCAGTGTATTGTGCATTGCCCGACAGGGGCGCTTAGTGAGGTTGAGGATTATCCTGAAGTCCAAAAACTTTTAAAAGATTCTACTAAAAAGGTGGTTTTCCAATTTGCCCCAGCCATAAGATCCAGTATCGGAGAACTATTCGGTCTGCCACCAGGCGAGATAGCGACCGGAAAGATTTTTTCATCATTAAAAAGGATTGGTGCTTATAAGGTGTTTGATACCAGTTTTGGCGCAGATGTAACGATTATGGAGGAATCTGAGGAGTTAATAAACAAAATTGTGTCTGGTGAGAATGAAGTAATGTTCTCCTCGTGTTGTCCGGCTTGGGTAAAATATCTGGAATTTTATGAAAAAGGTTTTGTAAAATACCTGACATCTGTAAGGTCACCCCATATTATTTTGGGAGGGCTTATTAAAACTCACTGGGCTAAACATAATAATATTAACCCCAAGGATATAGTTGTGGTGTCTATAATGCCGTGTACTGCAAAAAAATTTGAGGCTAAAAGGCGCGAATTGAGAGTCAACGGTTTTAATCCAGTTGATATAGTTATTACCAACAGAGAGTTCGCCAAACTGTTAAAAGAGGCAAATATCAATTTGGCTGATGTGGAGCCAAGCGAAAGTAACGATGATATTATGGGTTCATTCACCGGCGCAGGTGAGATTTTCGGAGCAAGCGGAGGAGTGCTTGAAGCGGCTATAAGGACGGCCTACTTTAAAACCACCGGCAAGAGCTTAGAACATTTTGAATTTAAAGCCATACATGAATTAAACGGTATCAAAGAGCTGGAACTAAAAGTAAACAATCAGAAATTACGTTTTGCAGCTGTGAGCGGTATCGAAAATGTTAAAATTGTTTTAGACAAGCTAAAGAGTGACCCGACTTATTACAGTTGCGTTGAAGTTATGGCTTGTCCTGGTGGTTGTGTTGCTGGAGGCGGGCAGCCACTGCCGATTGACGATGAGATTAGAAAAATGCGAAGCAAAGGTTTATATAAAGCCGATAGAGAAAACAGATACCGCGAATCTCATGCAAACCCCGATGTTGTTGAGCTTTACAAAGGCTTCTTTGAATCGGATCGAATGCGTCACAGAATATGTCACACAAAATTTGCCGCCAAGAATAAGGGAGTTATCAAGCGAATCAAGTAGCAATGCGTTAATAGATCTTTAGTAATTAAGACATTGAACTAGTTTCCGCGTGACAATTATTTGCAATTGATTTGTTGCAATTATACTCAAATAACTTTAACGTTAATTTCTTTGCTATTATCACGAAGGCTGTTTATGGCTGCAATAAAGATTATAATACTGCCGAATATCTCCAAACTCTCTTCAATAACAATAAGAAGTGGATAGGTTATACTTGCGTCGCCGAACTTTGACACATAAAATCCACCAACCATCTCCATAATTATGGCTCCCAATAAGTAGAAAAAAATTCCGCTTAAGAGTTGTTTTTTAAAGGGTTTGGGTAGCAGGACAAAGAATTTATACAGCAAAAAGAACAGTATTGCCACCAAGGCTATGGCCGGAATAACCCAAACAAAGTAAAAAGCCCCAGAACCGTTATAAAACATTCTTATTATATCCATGATGGATTCATGTATTTGTGACCCTTCATCTAGCGACAGATAGAAAAAGAGTGCTGAAATTATTGTCCAGCCTTTAAATAGTTTTTCATTTTGTTCAAAATATCTATTTAATAAAAAGGCAAATCCAGAAAACAGTAACAATAAAACGGAAAACAAAGAGGGGATATTCGCCTCTCTATCGAAATTAAACAAATTGTAAATTGATACCGGAATACCGAAATTTGAATAATGCTTCAAAAATAGAATCAACAAATTAATGGCTAATAAACAGGCCAAAATCCAATAGAAACAATGTGCAATTTTTTTTGCATTAATACTAATCATCTTTTTTAATTATAATTTATATTGTTATGCTTGCCAATTGGGTCACTTTGGATTTACATTTGTGCAGAATTAGGATATTATCTTTGGTGTGGCCTCTTGTGGTTAATGTTTTTGTGGTAACGGCCTGGTGGCGGAGTGGTTACGCGGCGGTCTGCAAAACCGTTTACACCGGTTCAATTCCGGTCCAGGCCTCCAGTAATAATCTGCCGGATTAGCTCAGTGGTTAGAGCGAAGGACTGAAAATCCTTGCGTCCCCAGTTCGATTCTGGGATCCGGCACCATATTATTTCAAAAATCAAATATCAAAAATAAAAAAGAATTACTAAATAGTATTTAAGCTATTGCAACAAAGGCGTTGTTTACTAAGCAGTTTCACATTTCATTATTCGTTATACAAAATTATTTGTTGATAATGGAAAAATTACAATGGAGTATACACTAAAAATTTTTCAAATTATTCTGGCCCTTTTGATGGTCGTTGCAATTTTGTTGCAACAAAAAGGTAGCGGATTGGGGATCGCTTTTGGCGGAGATAGCAATTTTTATCGCTCCAGAAGAGGCCTCGAAAATGTATTACACTGGGCTACAATAATTATTGCCTTTTTCTTTGTGGTTACTGCGGTAGCAGTAGTTTTTGTTTCTTAGCTTAAAGCTAATATGAACCCCAAACAACACAAAGTTATAACAGCAATATCTAATTTTTTCAAAGTTCTGGTTCTGCCTCTTATCAAGATATTTGGAGTGGTGTCATTTTTATTCTCAAGATTGACCAGAAAAGAAAAACTGGTGTTTTTTATCCTATTGTCTATCCTTTGTGTGCTGATTATTTTTGAATCTTTAAAGATATATTATGCGAGAACTCAATTGGTTCCTGATTTTGGCGGTGAATATACAGAGGTGATTCAAGGTGATGCAAAGTACTTCTCACCGATTTTAGCAAAGACAGACTCTGAAAGGGCTATTTCCGGTTTAATTTACTCCTCTTTGATTAAAATAGATGAAAAAAATCAACCGATTTCCGATTTGGCTGATTCTTGGCAAATATCTGAGGATGGTCTGACATACACCTTTGTCTTAAAGCAAGGTGTTACATTTCATGGTGGACAGGCCTTTAGCAGCGATGATATTGTTGCGACGGTCTCGGCCATTCAAGACGAGGCTAATAAAAGCCCTTTAAGGGAGATGTGGTCTGGAGTTGTTGTGAACGCAATTGATGAGTATACTGTGTCTTTTGTTCTACCCAAGCAATATGGGCCGTTCATTTATAACTGTAACTTTAAGGTTATAAGCAAAGAAGATGTGTTAAGTACATTGTCCGCAAACTATAACGGTACGGGTCCCTACAGGTTTGTAAACAATATCACATCTGATGACGGCGGACTTGAAGTAAATTTAGAGTCTTATGGCGGCTATTATGCTGGTCCGCCCTTGATTAGCAAAATGAAATTTATCATTTCGAGCCAACCAGACGTCAGCGAAAAGCGAATAAAGGATTTAGGAGTGAATGCAATCTCCTCTGTTGAAAATGTGCAAGTTCCCAACTTCCTCGATTTTACCTTTACTGCTGGAAGAAATCTGATGTTAATCCCGAATATTAGAAAAGTTCCTTTTCAAGACGAGGCCACCAGGAAAAAAATTCTAACTGGCGAAAAAGTTGAGGGTGATATTAAGATCCGTTTTGTTTTTTTGGATAATGAGACTCAAAAACAAAAAGCCAAAGAGGTTGTATCTATCTTGGAAAAATCCGGGGTGAAAATTGAAAGTGTGGCTCTTTCTGTCCATGATTACGCTGAGTCGCTAAAGAAAAAGGATTATAATCTATTGCTCTATGGCTACGATTGGTCTTATGATCTTGATCTATATACTTTTTGGCACTCGTCTCAATTGGATAAAAATAATTTTAGCGGCTATTCAACGAAAGAGGACGATATTTATCTTGAAGACACAAGAATGATTCTAGACGGAGACGAAAGGCAAAAAAGATACAACGATTTTTTAAACAAAATAACTGGATTATCGCTGGTTGTTGACTACGGACAAAAAAGATACCCTCTATTTATTTCGGAGAGTGTTAAAAATGTTGAGGTAATTAAGTGTGGCAGACCAGAAGATCGATTTAATGATATAATTAGCTGGTATATTAACGAGAAGAGGGTCAGGAAAGGTGATAGTGAGTAGCAAGTAGTAAGTAGCGAGTAGAGATAGCAAGGAATTAAAGAAGCTAGAAATCTAGAAAAGAAAAGGATGCAGAATTTAGGATTAGGTTTGGGAGTGCGAAACCGACAGACTTAAGACGAAACGAGCTCGCCCAAAGCCGAAGGACCCCCGGGGCGCAGCCGCAAGACGATTACCCTCCCTAAAAACCTAACAAGCTAGCGCCTAACGGCTAGCAGCTGACATAAAAACATGCCGCGGTGTTGGAATTGGTAGACAAGCACGGTTCAGAACCGTGTGCCAGCAATGGCGTGGAGGTTCAAGTCCTCTTCGCGGCACCATCTTTCGCACATCAAAAAAGTGGGCTACGCTGATGGCACAGCCATCTTGTTTACAAGAAGACATATTATGAAAAAAGTATTTATTATTCACGGTTATCAAGGTTCTCCTAATGGCGGGTGGCGGCCATGGCTTATGGCGGAACTGGAGAAACTGGATATTTATGCCTGTGCTTTAGCGATGCCGGAACCAGAGCACCCAAGAGTCGGGGATTGGGTTAGTGAAATCTCCAGACATATTACCAGTGGTGACGAAGTCTGTTTAGTCGGGCACTCTTTGGGAGTGCCTGCTATTTTGAGATATCTTGAGTCGATAAATGATAAATCTCAACAAAGCATTGCAGGGGCGGTCCTCGTTTCTGGACCTCTGTTATTAGTCGGCCAGAGCGATGTGGATAGTTTTCTGAAAGACGGATTTAATTTTTCTAAAATACAGCCATCGTCGAATCAATTCGTTGTAATCCATGGTGACGATGATCCATTAGTGCCTGTGGCTGATGCCTATCAATTATCCAGTAAACTTCAAACTAAACCGATTATCATAAAGGGTGGCCAACATTTAAACGGTGGTGCCGGCTGGACTAAATTGCCTGAGGTGCTAGAAGCGATAAAAAAGATCTTATAATAAATCCATATTTTCGATAAAAAATAACCCCGCAATTTCTTGCAGGGTTATTTTTTAGAATTCTATAGTTTGACTATTGAATCTTATCTGTCGTTGCGATTGTATCCACCACCGCCACGATTTTCGTCTCTTTTAACCATAGGTCTGGCTACGTTGACGAAGATTTTTCTACCTTCGAACTCTTTTTCGTTGAGTTCTTCGATAGCTTTTTCGGCCATCTCTTCAGACTCAACGGTTACGAAACCGAAGCCTTTAGATCTGCCGCTGAATTTGTCGGAGATTACTTTTGCTTCAACCACTACTACACCTTCTACGCCGGAGAATAGCTCAGAGAGCATCTCGTCGGTAACGCTGTAGTCAAGGTTGCCAACAAAAAGCTTGTTTTTGTTAACTTGCTCTTCCATCTTTTTCCTAACTTACTACTAATAAAAAACGACCCAAAAGTTTAACTTCTCGGTCGACTTAACTTAGTTTTTTGTTCTAATTAAATACAAACGAGCCTTTAAACTACTAAAATAATATTAGCACGTATAATTATAAATGTCAATGAAAAGCAGTAAATATTTTTATATTTCCCCAATGATTTGTATGCGAGTGAATTTTTTGACCAAATTTATTTGATGTGTTATAGTGTTTTTGTCGTGCAAGTCTATTAGTGTAAAATAATTAAACTAGCTTCTTTCCTCTTTTGATTGCCAATTAGCACGTATTGGCATTGAATAATCTCGGGCTAGTTCGAGATTTTTTAATTTAGGGCGCTTAGCTCAGCTGGTTAGAGCGGCTCGTTTACACCGAGTAGGTCGGGGGTTCGAATCCCTCAGCGCCCACCATACTTTGTATATTACTATGTCGTGTCTTGTTATTTTTTTGAGGATGCGTTCTTCATATGGCAATAAAGTGGTATACTCTTATCTATGAGTAAACCAAATAGAATTGTTTGGTCTTCAAAGCTGGCATATGCCACAGGGCTAATGGCCACTGATGGTAGTATGAGTAATGACGGAAGACATATCGTATTTGTTTCAAAAGATATTGAGCAAATTGAAAACTTTATGAGTTGCTTGGGAGTACAATGTAGAATTTCATTGAAAACAAGCGGCTTTAACCACAATAAATACCCATACATACAGTTTAGCAATTCGAAGTATTATAATTGGTTTGAGAAAATTGGGATACACCCGAATAAAACAAAAACAATTTCTGAAATAAAAATTCCTGATAGATATTTTTTTGATTTTTTGCGTGGTCACTTTGATGGAGATGGGTCATCGTACTCCTATAAAGATCGAAGATGGAAAAATAGTTTCATGTATTACATACAATTTGTATCTGCAAGCGAGAATCATCTTTGTTGGATTAGAGACACATTGCATAAAACCTTGAAGATTAACGGCAAAGTTAGA
Source organism: bacterium ADurb.Bin212 (assembly GCA_002070055.1). Lineage (GTDB taxonomy): Bacteria > Patescibacteriota > UBA1384 > XYA2-FULL-43-10 > XYA2-FULL-43-10 > MWCM01. The sequence continues at coordinate 9,398 of MWCM01000002.1, forward strand.
AAAGTGGGTAATATATATAGACTATCTTTTGCAAAGTTGAATTCTTATATCATCGTAAATAAAATGTATTCAGATAAAAATTGTATTTGTTTAAACAGAAAGAAAATAAAGATATTCAATGCGATAAATGCCGCGGTGCTGGAACTGGTAGACAGGCACGCTTGAGGTGCGTGTGTCCAAAAGACGTGGAGGTTCAAGTCCTCTCCGCGGCACCATTTAATCTTATTAACTAGCCATATAGTTTATGACAATTTCAGAAATTTTTTCCAAACAATATCTTTTTGATCCTGTGCCGCCGTCTGAAAACAGCTATCTATGGTATCAGCTAGCCTTTTTTTCTTTGCTTTTAATAATTGGCATAATAATTACTTTAAGCAAAAAGATTGATAAAAAGATTAAAAGTCGTCAGCTATACTGCTATCTGACTTGCGGTATATTGGGTTTGGTTTATCTCTTCTCCAGATACGAACAATTACCGTGGTTGGGATCCAGATTATTCTTGGCAGTTGTCCTATTGGTACTGTTAGTTTGGACAACAATAATTACGGTATGGATGACAAGATACACAAAAACCTTGGACAAAGAGAAGATTTTATCGGAAAGATATAAAAAATATTTACCTAAAAAGAAGAAATAACATTATTATTAATTTAAAACAAAAAAAGATCGTAGAAAGGATATTTTATAATGACTGAAAACAACGAGATTAAGGAGGAGAAACAGCAGGTTGAGAGCATGGAAAGTCTAATGGCCGAACTTGGGGACAGCCTTTTACCTTTTAAAGAGGGTGATCTAGTAGAGGCAACCATTTTGGCAGTTGCCGGTAATAGAATTTGGGTTGATGTTGCTGGACAATCATTGGGTTTCATACCGGAAAGGGAGATTACTAGCAAGTCTGGTCTTAAAAAAGGCGATAAAGTATATGCATCTGTAATTTCAATGGATAGTGAAGAGGGCAATGTTGTGTTGTCTTTGAGGCAAGCTGATCGTGAAAAGTATTGGTTGGAGATGTCACAGAAATACGAAAGTGGTGAACCGGCCACTATTACTATTACCGATGCCAATAAGGGTGGTTTGATGTCTGAAATTGGCGGTATACAGGGTTTCTTGCCGGTATCACAGCTTTCTCCTAAGAACTATCCGAGAGTTGAGGGTGGCAACAAAGATGAAATTCTAAACAGGCTGCGCCAATTCATTGGGACCGAGGTTTTGGTTAAGGTATTGAATTGTGATAAAGAGGGTGGAAAACTTATTTTCTCTGAGCGTGCAGTAAGCGCAGACGAAGTTAAAGATAAACTTGAGCAGATTAATATTGGTGATAAACACAAAGGCAAAATTACAGGTATTGTTGACTTTGGCCTATTTGTAAGTTTGGATCCACAGGTTGAAGGTTTAGTACACATCTCTGAGGTTTCGTGGAGCCGTGTTACAGATTTAAATAAGTTATTCAAAGTCGGTGATGAGATCGAAGCAATGATTATTGGCAAGGAAGATGGCCGAGTTTCTTTGTCTATTAAAAGACTACAAGACGATCCTTGGGCCGAAGCTGCCAAAAAGTATAATGTTGGTGATGTAATAAGCGGGAAAGTTACCAAGGTAACACCATTTGGTGCTTTTGTTTCAATTGAGAAGGGTATAGACGGATTGGTTCACATTTCGGAGTTATCAAGCGATCATGTGTCTGACCCATCCAAGGTAATTGAGCTTGGTAAAGAATATAAAATGAAGATTATCTCCATTGAGCCATCAAGCCATAGGCTCGGCCTAAGCTTAAAGGAGCTTAACGCTAGTGTTGCAAAAAACGAAGAAAAGTTACCTGAATCAAAAGATTCAGAGTCAGATATTAAAGAAGCTGATTCCAAGCAAGAGTTAAGTCAGGAACCTGAAAAGAAGAAATCTAAAACAGTCGCGGCAAAAAAGAGTTCTGGCAAAGATAAGGCTGATAAAAAATAAGAAAAGTGAGGTAAAATGCAGATATCTAAGTCTGGTGAAAGTGTCTTGAATATCAAATGTAAAGAGGGGATGGTGAGAGCTGATACCAGAGGAGTTGAAATTGACGGCCTGTTATTCTCCGGTCCAGGCGAATATGAGAGAAAGGGGATATTTGTCGAAGGTCTTGAGCCGGATGGTTTGGGTACGATATTTTTGGTACATGCCGAAGACATGAATATCTGCTACGCTGCGGAAATTAGAGGTGTGCTGTCTGCCGGATCGGTTAAAAGTTTGGGTGATATAGATATCTTGATAATTACCATTGATACGGATAATGGTTTGAATGCTAAAGATGCCGAAAAAACTATTTCAACCATCGACCCAAGGGTTATCGTCACCACTAAGGTTTCTCCCGATATTGATGTGCAAAGCTCTTTTGCTGTCAATCGTGAGGATATGGATGTTTTCCGCTTCAAAAAGTCAGATCTTCCTTCTGAGGACAGAAGACTAATAGTAATCTCTTGAGAAAAAAGTGAAGCAGTATAATGAACTTAATAAGGTCTTGGAGGGGAAGACCGGTTTTTTGTTGATTACTCACGAGGAACCGGATGGAGATGCAATAGGTGCAACCCTATCTTTGTATAGTTTCTTGAGTGACTCCGGCAAGAAAGTGTTGGCGGTTAGCCGGGATAGCGTGCCACCATTTTTCTCATTTTTGGATGAAAATAAATTGTTAAATAGCGATTTTTTGGTCGGTGATTACGAAGTAATAATTTTAATTGATAACGGTGATCTAAAAAGAACTGGCTTTGCAGATAGAATCAAAAAAGCCAAAAGATCAGGCAAGACAATTATTAATATCGATCATCATCCGCAAAATGATATTTGGAAGTTGGCGGATATCAATATTGCTTTTCCCTCTTACTCTTCTACCTCGGAGATCATGTATGAAATACTAACCGTTAATGGTTACGAAATAGATTCCACTGTGGCTACGGCCCTGTTGGCAGGAATATATTATGATACGGGTGGTTTTCAGCACTCCAATACCTCGAAGAAGGTCATGGATATTGTGAGCGATCTTTTGAAAAGGGGTGCAAGACTAAAAAAGATCTCAAAGAATATTGCCAAAGCCAGATCTGTTAATATGCTTAAATTGTGGGGGATAGCTCTGAACAGGATTACAATAGTAAAGGAGTTCGGCTTGGCTTATAGCGTGCTTACCCAAGATGATATTAGATACACCGGTGCCAGCGAAGAAGAGATTTCGGGGCTTGTTAACCTAATAAATTCAGCAGCAGAGGCTGAAGCCAGTTTATTGATATATGAGTCGGATAATGGTAACATTAAGGGGAGTTTACGCACCGAAAGTGATAAAGTTGATGTCTCCGCTTTGGCAAAATTGTTTGGTGGTGGTGGTCATAAGAAGGCGTCCGGATTCTCTTTTAGCGGCAGGATCACCAAAGTTGGTGAAAATTGGAGATTGGATTAATATTTGTTACTGACAGCATCAATATGTTTAAAATTTCGCTCGGGTGGTGGAATGGTAGACACGAAGGACTTAAAATCCTTTGGCGAAAGCCGTGCGGGTTCGATTCCCGCCCCGAGTACCAAATTATGTTGTAATATCGGGAATCGAAAGGCGGAGGCGCGTCTGGCGCCGAGCCGGGGTAGACCAATCCCGCAGAAGCGGGATATGGGTGACTGATTCCCGCCCCGATTACCAACCACAAAATATTTCATTACTGATTAACACAGAAGATTGTCCGACTGACTATTTGATCAAAAACTCCTAAGTCGAGAGGGAATAAGTGTCAAAAAGATTAAAAATAAATTTTGTAATCTCGGGATGCTTGATTTTAGTCCTCTTGTTGGCCGGTTTTTTCTATCTTCCATCAATTCTAGGTGATGAAATGTACACATTAAAGTATGAAGATCTAATTGTTAAATACTCCGTTAAGTATGACGTGGACCCAGCATTGGTGGCGGCCATCATAAGACAGGAGAGTAACTTTAACCCCAATGCTGTTTCGCGTGCTGGTGCTAAGGGCTTGGCCCAATTTATGGATGGTACTGCAAAAACCATGGCCAAGCAAACAGGAAGATGGCCAAATTACGACGTCTTTGATCCTGAGACATCAATTGAGTTCTGTGCCGGGCATATTCACGATATGCTAGTAAAATATAGTGATAATTTAGATGCAGCTCTTGCCGCCTATAATGCCGGTGGTGGTAATGCAGACAAATGGATTCATCTTGGCATTATGGACAATATCCCCTTCGGTGAAACTAGGAATTATGTAAAAAAGGTAAAGAATTATTATACAATTTATCTCAAGCTTTATGGAGATAATAAACTATCTTCGGAAAAAACAAAAATTGAAACAGTGAAGGTAGAAATTAAACAAGCTGACACATATACGGCTTTTTGGAGTATGTTCTTTAAAGACATGTTTAAAATTGATATAAACAAATAATTGCCATTGGAAAACAATGCAATTAAAGTCTTATCACTTCTTATGATTATTTAATATTTGACCTTTAATAGCGATAAAAAAGTATTTATTGCAAAATAGTTTTTCTATCAAACATGAAACCAGAAGAGATTAGGCAAAAATTTCTAAAATATTTTGAGAGCAAAGGGCATAAAATTATACCATCTGCTTCACTGATTCCTGCAGAAACAGATCCAACAGTTCTTTTTACCACTGCAGGTATGCATCCCCTGGTTCCGTATTTAATGGGAGATGAACACCCAAAAGGTAAACGCTTGGTAAATGTGCAACGCTGTATTAGAACTGGCGATATAGATGAAGTGGGAGATGAATCACATCTTACTTTCTTTGAGATGATGGGTTATTGGTCTTTGGGTGACTATTGGAAAAAAGAAGCTATCGAGTACATTTTTGAGTTTCTTACCAAAGAGCTTGGTTTGAATCCAAAAGATTTTGCAGCTACTTGCTTTGAAGGAGATGAGAAAAACGGTATTGCTCGCGATACTGAAGCCTATGAAATATGGCGCTCTTTGGGTATCCCCGAAGAAAGAATTACATATTTGGGTTATGAAGATAATTGGTGGGGGCCCGCTGGAAACACAGGTCCATGCGGTCCGGATAGCGAACTTTTCGTCTGGGTGGGAGAGGGTGAAGCGCCAGCTAAATTTGATCCGGAAGATAAAGGTTGGATGGAGCTCTGCAACGATGTCTTTATGCAATATAACAAAACTGCGGAGGGTAAGTTCGAGCCCCTTGTACAAAAGAATGTTGATTTCGGCATGGGGTTTGAGAGATTGGTGGCTTATTTGAATAAAGAATCAGATATTTATAAATCAGATCAATTTTGGCCGATTATCGAAAAGCTGGAAGAGCTATCAAATAAAGAATACCATGATAACAAAAAAGAATTTCGAGTTATTGTCGACCATCTCAAAGCAGCAGTTTTCGTTATAAATGACGGCGTAGCGCCTTCGAATAAGGATCAAGGTTATGTAGCCAGAAGGCTAATCCGTCGCTCAATTGTAAAGGCTAGGGATTTGGGTTTAACAAGTGAACTTTCGAAAAATGTCTTGCCTGTCATCTTTGAGTGTCATTCTGAACTTGATTCAGAATCCAGAAATATTTATGAAATATTCTCCAAGGAAGAATCCAAATTTATTAATCGAATAAATTCATTTTTGATGGATTTAGAGGTTATCGCAAAAACTAAAATCAAAACAGAAAGTATTGATTATAAACCAATCGAGATTGATGGCAAGCAGTTGTTTGATTGGTATCAATCAGAGGGCGTCCCACTGGAAATCTCCCTTGAGGAAGCGCAGAAAAGGAATATAAAAATTGAAAAAAATGCAGAAATTTCTTTTTATCAAATGCTTCTAAACCACAAAGAACTTTCTCGGACTGCCTCTGCAGGGATGTTTAAAGGTGGTCTAGCTGATGCAGGCGAAGAAACCAAGAAGTTACACACGGCAGCTCACTTGATGCTTGAGGCATTGCGTAGAGTCTTGGGCGATCATGTCATGCAAAAGGGTTCCAATATCACCGCCGAAAGACTACGTTTTGATTTCTCTCACCCAGAAAAGATGACCGATGAACAAAAAAAACGAGTAGAAGATATTGTAAACGAACAGATCAAAAAAGATCTAACGGTAACCATGGAAGAGATGACAGTCGAAGAAGCAGATAAATTGGGCGCTATGGGAGCGTTTAAAGATAGATATGGAGAAAGAGTAAAAGTTTATTCCGTGCTGGAAGAATCGACTGGCGAGGTATTCTCCAAAGAGATCTGTGGAGGTCCTCACGTGGAACATACTGGAGAACTTGGTCACTTTATGATAAAAAAAGAGGAATCATCCTCATCTGGAATTCGCAGAATTAAAGCTGTGCTCAAATAATTTATAATAACAACTAATTATCTAGATTCATATGTTTAGAGATAACGGCTCACACATGATGATGGACGATGGTCTAGACCCGAGTTATAGAAGGCCGGAGCATCAGCCACCTTTGGGCTTTGAAGCTGCCTCCATCAATCGGCTAGAAACAGACAGAGAGATGTTTGACGTTTGTAATATTGTATCAGAACATCTCAAACAATATTCTAATCTGAATTTGTCGCTAAGACAGCTTTTGTCCTTAAAATTGTTCAATAGGTATGCCCTTGCGGCAGATCGCGAAAACGTTGATACCTCAGATATCTTCGAAGAGATTGATTCATTGGGTAATATCGAAAGTAACTTGGCAGATCCATCCAACCCATTGCCGACGGTCGGTGTTGAGCTAGAGGTACCAATAACTCGTGAAGTTATAAGACTCAGGGACGTTCTAAGCCGATTCAGAATCAAACATGATGATGAGCAGGAGATTCTCTATGAGGCATCTCCATCTTATTCATATAGCCCCAAAGTTCAGGCGATGATCTTGCAAGAGTTGTCAAAAATCGGATTTGTGCCAATGCGGTCAACTGAGGAAGACCAGCAACGGCCCAATTCTGACAATCTCTCCGGCTATAAAATTAATCGTGATGATCCACTCTCGCTACATATTAACTTGGGGTTGAGCTGTTTTTCTAATTATCGTCAAGCAGATAAATTTTATGAAGTAATGGAGGTGCTAAGTGACTCGTTAATTCTTGCTTATACTAGTTCGGAGAGGATCAAAAGTAAAAAACATCGCAAAGCTTTTGATCATAATAAGCCTGCCGAAAGAAGTGATAAAATTGAATTTATGACTGAGTTTGCTCTGCCCATCCGTTTGGAGTTGAAGTCAGCAGAGTTTAGGGACTCATCTTCATATCGGGCACTTTTTGATGCTCAACATTTAGGTGCGGCACTTAACTCGTATATTATGGTTGAAACCGGTCGCAAAGGTTCTAGCGCGATTGATATTAAACTAGCAGATATTTATAGACAATTCTTACGCGATGCAAATGCTCTATTTAAGAGATATCAGCATGATACAGGGAATATATTTGAATCTAATCAAGAAAGACAAATTACTGCTCAAAGAGTTGAAGAAGGTGAAATTCAGGCTAGCTTTCGCTCTTTGTCACAGGAGTATCGTCGAATTATCGCCGATACAATCAAAGGCGAACGCGAGTAGTATCTTTGCAAATATTTGATCATTCTATTATAATCTATATAGATTATAAGTTTGAGGGGTGCATAGTGGCATTGTTTGGTTTTAGAAAACCAAAGAAAAATTATGCCATATCTTTGGATATAGGCACAGAATTTGTAAAAGTTCTTATTTTTCGTGTGGAGGAAGAAAAAGCTTATATCATCGGCTCCGGAAAACAAAGGCAGAGACTCTCTGATATGCAGGGAGGCAAAGTAACAGATATCTCGGGTGTAATAGGCAATTGCGAAAAGGCAATCAATCAAGCCGTAGAAGAGTCTGGAGTTGCTCCTCGTCAATGTATTATTGGAATTGCCGGAGAGCTTGTTAAAGGTACCACAACCACAGTTCATTACAGACGCGACTCATCTGATAAAAAAATTGATTTAAAAGAGCTAAAAGAGGTTGTCGATCAAGTCCAGAGGAAAACATTTGATAAAGCCAGATCGGCGTTGGCTTGGGAAACCGGCTACTCAGAAATAGATGTGCGTTTGGTCAATTCGGCCATTGTGGAGGTGCGTATTGATGGTTATAAGGTAACCAATCCTATAGGGTTTCAAGGAAAAGATATGTCAATTAGCATATTTAATGCCTTTGCTCCCGTTGTTCATCTTGGAGCTCTGCAAACGATAGCAGAGGAGTTAAACCTTGATCTTTTGGCCATAACCAGTGAGCCATATGCTGTCGCCAGATGTGTTGGCTTGGAGGAGCTAAATGATTTTTCCTCAATATTTATTGATATCGGCGGAGGCACGACCGATATAGCAGTGGTTCGCAACGGGGGTGTAGAGGGCACGCGAATGTTTGCAATCGGTGGCCGTGTCTTTACAAAATCTATTGCTGATGCTCTTGGTAAAAGTTTTGAAGAGGCAGAGAAGATAAAAATTGATTATTCGTTGGGTAAAATTAAGGATGGCTCGGAAATTGCCGTAAAAGTTGCTGCCGCAGTGGAAAATGATTGTGAGGTTTGGTTGGCTGGTATAGAATTGGCCCTTGAGGAGTTTTCCGATATAGACCTTCTGCCATCTCGGATAATGATGTGTGGTGGTGGATCACTTCTGCCGGAGATTAGCGATTATCTTGCCAAAAAAAATTGGGTTAAAAGACTGCCTTTTGCTAAACAGCCAAAAGTTGAATTTATTAAGCCGGGTCAGATTACCAACGTAATTGATGAAACCGGTAAAATGGTTGGTTCGCAGGATATTACTCCAATGGCAATGGCTAATCTGGCGATTGATTTAGCTGGAGAGGAAAAACTTCTCGATAGTATTCTGGATAAAGTTGTCGACGGGATCAGAAGTTAACCAGCTTAATCGTAATTAAAACTTCATCGGGTTGTTGGGTTGTTACCTTGAATTACAAAATTAAACTTCTCGATCTTACTAAATTTCTAGGTGCTCTTTGAAATCGATGTTTCAAGCGCTAGCGACCGGCGAAATTCAGCAAGACCTCGCTATATCGTAATTCAAGGTTATAATGTAGTTACACATATTAGATCTGTAATTAATATAATAATTTGGATATAATGGGTTTGCATTATTATAAGTAAATAACTGTTTGTTGCAATGAATGAGATTGTTTATCTTGAGCCGGACGAAGACATTGCCGGTGTTATATCTAGAGTAAAGAGCATAACCGAGAGTTCTGTTAGTTTAGTTATACCTAGAGGTGCGAGCATCTCTCAGAGTGTGATTAATCTTAAGCTACTCAAAAGAGAGATCGAGAAGATGGGGAAAATGGTTTCGCTTGTAACCAAAGATAAGATCTCTCGGAATTTGGCTTCACAAGTTGGTATTACTGTATATTCGACGGCAAACGAAGCAAAAAATGCCAGAGTTACTCCAATTGACGATTCTCAGACCGTAGCAGAAAAGGGTATCGAGGGTTTTTCATCTAGTAGTCTAAAAATTAATCGCTATAAAAAAGATGAAGATGATGCAGAAGATGACTCTGAAGAGGCGGAGGCAGACGAAGAATCGGAAGAAATCGAGGAGGACACAAATCAAGCAATGGAGTCTGATAATACTGAGGAATATGATAGTGTTGAGATAGAAAAACTACACCAAGAGAGAACTGCTATGGCTACAGCCAAACCTGCTATTGTCGAAAAAGAGCCACAGCATAGCGATACAGCTGTTCCTATTCCCGAAAACAGTAAAAATTCCGGCAAAAGCCTATCTTCTCGCAGAAAACCGATTTTGATTATTTCTTTAGTCTTAATTGTCCTTTTGATTGCTTCAACAGTATTTTTGCTGCCAAAAGCTAATGCAAAGATAACCCTAAAAACAACTGATGTTGAAGTGCTAGCTGACTTTACGGCAGATAAAAGCATTACCGAGATCAACTCGCAAGAGAATAAAATTCCGGCAAGTTATTACGAAGTATCCAAAGAGTTAGAAAAAGAGTTTACAGCTACTGGCAAGAAAGACGTCGGTACAAAGGCGGGCGGCGAGATATCTTTTTACAACAATTACGATCCGCAAAACGCCGTCTCATTGGCTAACGGCACGGCACTAATTGCAGAAGGAAAAACTTATTATTTAGATGGCGCAATAACAATTCCGCCGGCAACTGTGGTTAGCCTATATCCCACAAAAATCAATCCCGGCACGACCAAGGGTAAAATTGTAGCCAAAGAGAGTGGTGAAAGCTACAACATTGCCCCGTCTAAATTTGTTGTTTCGGCTTTTAGTGGCTCTAAGAGAGAAAATGTTTACGGTCAATCCGCACAAGCTTTAACAGGCGGGACCACTAAGGAGATCACAATTGTAAGTAGTGAAGATATAGAGAAGTCAAAAACAGCTTTAATAACCGAATTGGACAATGCTATAAAGGAGGAGATTACAACGCTTTCTTCGGCTGAGGAGGTGAAGTTGATTCTAGCTTCTTTGCGTGAGTCGGTCATCAGTTTCAGTAGCGATAAAAATGCAGAGGAAGAGGCGAGTGTTTTTAAATCAAAAATCAATTATTCTATAAATGAATTGGGCGTTAAAGAGAGCGCCGTGCAAAAGTATATATTAGATCAGGCAAATTCTAAGTTAGCGGTGGATGAGATGTATGTGAATCCAAACCCCGACCAAATTACCTACGATTTTAAAGAGGTTGATGGCGACAAAGGCACAGTTGCGATTAGCGGTAAATTTTTGGGGAAGGTTGGTAAAAAGATTGAAAGCTCAAAAATTGTTGATATGTTGGTTAGGGGTAAGCTAGGTAGCGCCGAATCGCGCATTGCAGAGATGTCCGGAGTAGAGAAGGTTCAAGTAGATGTTACTCCAAAATTCTGGCCCATGTTACCTCTGCTAAAGCAAAGGATATTTGTGGATTTTGCTTACGCCGAATAATCTCTTATAACATAAAAATTGATGTATTTATCTATAGATTACGGCAAAAAAAGAATAGGACTAGCTGTCGGTAGCCGGTTCCCTCGTGGAATTGGGACAATTGACAACCCTGGGTCAATTCAGGAGTTAACAGATAAACTACTGATTATTTGTCGCGGCCACGCTGTTGATGGTGTGGTTATGGGATTACCTATGTCGCAACTTTCAGAAAAGAGTGAAGTGGTTAAGGATATCGAGGAACTAGCAGAAAAAATCGAGAAACAATCAGGTCTTAAGGTTTTCTTTGAAGAAGAAGATTTCACTTCGGTAGAGGCAGAAAGGGAACTAATAAGCAGAGGCGTAGATACGCGCAGAGAGAAAGCCAAAACCGATGAACTGGCAGCCATCTTAATATTGGAGCAATTCATTGAGTCCAGATCGGCAAAATCATGAAAAAAACCCTTATTATCGTCTTTTCGATATTATTAATATTTATTATTGTTAGCGTTATTGCTTATATATTTTACAAGAAAGCAATCAACACAGAAAATTTAAGCACTAAACCCAATGATATTATTGAAATTGAATCAGGTACTTCCACTACTGAGGTAGCAGAAAGGTTAGAGGAGCTTGGCGCGGTAAAAGATAGCCGTATATTCTGGCTGTATGCTAAGCTCAGCAATAAGAAGATACAGGCCGGCATGCATACTCTGGTTTATAGCCTTTCCGTTAAAGAGCTTACAGAAAAGCTCTCTTCTGGCGAGTATTTGTTACAAAAAGTTACTGTGCCGGAAGGCAAACGCATTGAACAGATAGCAGCTATGATGGAAGACAAAAAAATCTTTAATTATTATGATCTCCTTAAAGCCGCAGAAGGTAATGAAGGCCACCTTTTCCCCGATACCTACTATATTGCCAAGAAAACCACAGCTTCTGATTTTGTTAAGATGATGCTGGATAATTTTACCGCCAAGACTTCGGCTCTAAATCTTTCTGAACAACAATTGATTCTTGCTTCAATTATCGAAAGAGAGGCGATAAATGACGACGAGCGCCCCACAATTGCCGGCATCTTCTCCAATCGTTTAAATATCGGGATGAAATTGGAAGCAGACCCTACGGTCTTGTACGCAAACGACAGCCAAAAGATTGCCGGAATCACCCCCTACGACGCAACACAGTATACCTTTTGGCAACCAATTAGTTTTTCTTTATATAAAACCGTAAGCTCTCCTTTTAACACCTATATTAACTCCGGTTTACCTCCGGCTCCGATATGTAGTCCCGGTCTGGAGAGTATTAAAGCTGCCAAAGACCCCGAAACAAATAATTATTTTTTCTTCTTACACGGCTCAGATGGCGGGTTCTATCCTGCGACGAATAACTCTGAACATGAAATAAATAAAGATAAATATCTTTTCTAGGCCTGTCTTCTAAAACAGGCTCAATTGTGCTATATTACCCCTGTCGTTTATGCGTGTTCGAGAAGGGGGGTGTTTTTTTTGACTGTTAGGGTTGAAGTTGTGTGCAAAGGGTTCGGCCGGATCGACTGCGAAGTTGATCCGGAAAGAGGACTGTTCGGCGTGCTTCTGGAAGCTCCTCCTTTGTCGGAGCTTGCTGAATGTATAAGCGAAGTTCGGGTGAACGGTTCCCTTGTTGCTCAGAACTATCGTCCTCAAGATGGGGACAAAATCGAGGTAACTCTCTAATGCCTCGGGGCCAGACGACAAACGCAAGGAGGAGCTGGTGGCTCCTCCTGTAATCTTGTTCACTATTGATTGATAGCTAATTATTCTATATTCTATATATTACGGAGGGCAAGTAAGCCCCCTTTTGGTGTTAGTTTAGGTTATTATGAAAAATCCATTTGGTTTCATTTTTAATCGCTTTTCTCATGACATCGGCATTGATTTAGGTACTGCCAATACTTTGGTGTATGTAAGAGGCAAGGGCATAATTATTAGAGAGCCATCTGTGGTGGCGATGAACAAAAAAACCAAAGAAATTTTGGCTGTTGGCGAAGAGGCCAAAAGGATGGTCGGCCGCACCCCGGCTCATATTGTGGCTATTAGGCCTTTAGTCGATGGTGTTATCTCCGATTTCGAAGTAACTGAACAGATGTTGAAGTATTTTTTTGACCGTGTTCATAAAGAGAAGTTCACATTTTTTCCCAGACCCAGAGTTATTATTGGTATTCCCTACGGTGTAACAGAAGTGGAGCGTAGAGCCGTGGAAGAGGGGGCGATTAACGCCGGAGCAAGAGAGGTATATTTGATCGAAGAACCGATCGCTGCTGCCATTGGAGCGAGACTTCCGGTGCAAGATGCGGCTGGCAGTATGATTGTGGATATTGGTGGTGGAACCACCGAGGTAGCAGTTATCTCGTTAGGTGGTATTGTGACCTCCCGATCCCTAAGAGTTGCCGGCGATGAGATGAATGATGACATTATCTCTTATGCTAGGGAGAAGTTTAACTTGATGCTAGGGGAAAGAACAGCCGAAAAGATTAAGATGGAAATTGCCGCCGCTGTGCCTTTAAAACAAAAACTTGAAACATCTATGAGGGGCAGAGATCTGCTGAGCGGATTGCCGAAAGAGATTGTGGTTAATTCTGAGCAGATACAAGAAGCGATCGCCAAATCTGTTAGAATAATAATTGACAATATAAAATCAACACTAGAGGAGACCCCACCTGAGCTTTTAGCCGACATTATGGATCAAGGTATAATATTAGCAGGAGGCGGAGCACTACTAAGAGGACTGGATACTCTTATCTCGGAGGAGACCAAAACAATAGTCCATATATGCGATGACCCATTGACTGCCGTAGCTAGGGGAACGGGCATTGTATTAGAGGATTTAGATCTTTTGTCCGGAGTGTTACTGCCTGCTGAGTTCCGCGACAGATAGAATGAAAAAAAACAACAAAATTTTCCTGATAATAATTATTATAATTATTATCATCGTAGTCATTCCGATTACAAGAAATAAATTTACTCAAGTCGTTATGTACTTAGGTAAGCCATTTGCTTCCGTTGCTTCGCTTTTGGCATCTGATTCTAGAGGGTTTCTAACTGGGTTAACAGAGATTTCCTCGTTAAGAAAAGAGAACTCTGATCTCGTGCAAAAATTAAAGTCAATTAATATTTCAAGCGTGGAACTAGAGGAACTTCGGCATGAAAATGAAGTTCTAAAGCAACAGCTAGGTTTTTTGGAGGAGCATCAAGAGTCTGAGCTGATACCGGCGAGGATCATCGGCAGAGAACCGTTTGGCGCTCTAGATAGGATAATTATTGATAAAGGGATCAAGGATAGTGTGCGCAAGGGATCAGCGGTTGTTGCTAATGGAGCCATAATCGGTAGAGTTGATGAGGTTTTTGAAGATCAGTCGAAGATTGTGTTAATAACTTCGAAAGATTCGATTGTGCAAGTGATGTTACAAAAGTCCAGAACTCTGGGTATATTGAAAGGCAGTTTAAATGGGGTAAAGATGGAGAATATTCCTCAAGACACCGTAATTGAGGACGGCGAAGCTATAATTACCTCCGGCTTGGGTGGCGAGATTGAGTCGGGCATTTTAGTTGGTTGGGCCAATGGGGAAGTTTCATATAAATCGGAGATATACAAGGTCGTAGATGTAGAGATCGCCGAAGATTTAAATAAATTAGAACAGGTTTTTGTTATAAAATGAAACTATTTGAATCATTAATTTGGATTGTTGTGGCCTTCTTGGCGTGTTGCCTTGATACCTCATTTTTCGCTTTTTATGAGATTTTTAACGCAACAATTATTAGCAGCTTCTGTCTAATTCTGGTGATTGCCCTATTAGATTATAAAATACAATCTTTATATTATGGTGCGTTCTGCATATTGTTCTTATCTGCTCTATCTTCGTTGCCAATCTACTCTCTCTTTATTGCCTATATGATAATTCCGCTCCTGATATTCTACCTCAGACAAAAGATATATTTTGAGGCTGTTCCTGTGGTAGCCGTGTTTGTATTATTGGTTTCTTCGGTATTGTTTAGATTGGTAATAATTCCTCTTGGCTCTTTCTCTTCTGGAGAGTTGCTAATATCTATCATGGCTTTTCCGATTCTTAATACGTTATTCGGTATTGTAATATTTGTGCTTTTTAATAAATTTTATATTGTTAAAAGAGGGCATAATTAGTGGATATTTTTGGCAATAAAAGTCCAGACACATCCTGCAAAAATCGTAAACCTTCCAAAAAAACTGATGAATTAGAGTTCTCTTTTGTTGTAGAGAACGAGGAGATTGGGCAAAGGTTGGAAGAGGAGGTGTCTTCTGATAAGAGTTTTAGGATTCCAAAATATATTGCTATCATACTTTTTGTAATTTTATTTGCCAAACTTTTTATGAGCCAGATAATTTATGGCAAGGTTGCAGATGACTTAGCTAAAGGTAATAAGATTCGCCCCAGAGTCCTGGAGGCGACAAGGGGGGTCGTTTATGATAGCAGTGGTAGCTGGCTGGCCAGGAATGTACCCGCATTTGATTTAGCAGTTTTTCCATCCGATTTGCCGAAAAACAAACAACAAAGAATGGATATTTATCAAAAACTTTCTGAGATATGCGGTATCGATAGCGCTGAAATCCAAAAAACCGCCGAAGCTAACGGCTTACTATCTTTTGATAGTGTTGTAATAAAAGCGAACATTACCAGGGAGGAGTCTCTGCTCTACGAAGAAAAAATTGCCGGTTTGCCGGGCGTTGAAGTGGCCAAAAGGTCTTCTAGGGAGTATAGCAACACACCCGGATTATCCCATGTACTTGGTTATACGGGGTTAATTTCACAGGAAGATATTGAAAAGTTCCCCAATCGTCGTCTTTCTGATTGGCTTGGCAAAAGTGGTTTGGAGCTGCAATATGAAGAGAATTTGCACGGCACTGACGGCGTAGAACAGATTGAGGTTGACTCCAAGGGTAATGTTGAAAGAGTTTTAGTAGACAAAGACAATAAGGAGCCGGTGGCGGGGGATAGCCTGACTTTGTATATAAATAAAGATCTGCAACAGAACGTTGCCAATTTTTTAGCCAACGGTCTGGAGGAAGCTAAAAAAATCACCGGTGACGATACTATTAAGTCTGGTGTTGCTGTCGTGATGGATCCAAACACTGGTGGTGTGCTTTCTTTGGTCTCGTTGCCATCATACGATAATAATTTGTTCGCGAACGGTATATCAAACAATGAATATCAAAGTCTGATAAATGACGAGTCAAAGCCCATGTTTAATAGGGCCACCTATGGAAAGTATCCTCCAGGCTCCATTATTAAGCCCTTGATGGCAGTCGCCGGTCTGGCAGAGGGGTCTTTGCAGAGGAACACCGCCTTCGATACTCCCCCTGAAATTCGGGTTGGAGATTTTGTTTTTCCAGATTGGAAGGATCACGGTGTGACAGACATCGAAACTGCAATCGCAGAGTCCAACAATATCTTTTTCTACGGAATTGGGGGCGGTTTTGACAAAATTAAGGGATTGGGCATAAACAAGATAAAAGAATGGTGGAAAAAATTCGGTTTAGGTAGAAAAAGCGGAATTGATTTGCCTGGGGAGGCTACGGGTTTGTTGCCGGACCCGGAGTGGAAAGAGGAAACTGTAGGGGAGTCATGGTATTTAGGTAACACTTATCATGTGTCGATTGGGCAGGGAGATTTATTGGTGACGCCCATTCAGATGCTTAAAATGGTTTCGGCAGTTGCCAATGGAGGCAAGCTGGTTGCGCCGCAGATTGTGAAAAAAATTTCTGATGCAAACGGTAATGTTGTAAAGGAATTTATGCCCAGAGTAGAGAACGAGAGTGTTGCTTCTTCAGATATTATCGAAACGGTTAGAAGAGGTATGAGAAAAACCGTAACCATGGGTTCGGCAAGAAGTTTAAATGATCTGCCCGTGACGGTAGCTGGGAAAACCGGGACAGCTCAGTTCTTTGGCAACCAAAAAACTCATGCCTGGTTTGAATGTTTTGCTCCGTATGATAATCCCGAGGTGGCAGTCGTGGTTTTAGTCGAGGGTGGCGGCGGAGGACATGAAGTCGCTGTGCCGATTGCTAGAAATATATTAGAGTATTATTTCGCTCAAAAACATTGACAAAATAGGTCTCTATGTGTTATAATATGAGAACACTGTTGACAGGATGTTTTTGTTGGTATTAAAATACAATAAACAAGGGGCGTTATACGCGTATTCTTAGCGCGATTTTTTATTCTTAAAAAGGTATTTTACGCTCAAATAAGAAAGAACTGATCGAAGGTTAAAATGGAAAAAATTACCCATATTTCGCAAGAGGGATTAGATAAACTTAAAGCTGAACTAGCTGAGATTGAAGGTAAAAAATTAAAAGAAATCGCAAAAAAAATCGCCGAGGCAAAGGATTTGGGTGATTTAAGCGAAAATGCTGAATATCATGAGGCCAAACAAACTCAAGCTTTTTTATATGGCAAGGCTCAGGAGATTAAGCAAAAAATTCGAAATGCCAAAATAATTGATAGTAAAAATTGTGATAAATCAAGCGTTGGTATCGGTTGCACCGTTGTCTTAAAAAACGGTGACGATGAAGCAGAATACACTTTGGTTGGAAGCGATGAGGCTGATCCTCTCAGCGGAAAAATCTCGATTGAATCACCAATCGGCAACTCGCTTTTAGACCACAAAGTCGGAGATAAGGTGGGTGTTAAGACCCCTTCCGGAGAGACTTTTTACTCTGTAATCAAAATCAAATAAGCTATATAATCATATTTGCTAAAAAATCGCCCATCCTGAGGTGATTTTTTAGCTTTTATGGTCCATCAAAAAATACAAATATAATTAAGCAACGGATATTCTATTATATTAATATAAAATTTCATATTCTCAATTTAAGCAAAACTCTGCTAGCGGTATAATTATTGATTAAGGCCGGTGAACAATAATTACTGTGCCATAAAGGATCTCTCAACTTCGGTTATTTATTAAGTTTGAGCATTGTGGTAATATACAACTAATTAGTATCGGACGCTTTTGCGCTCTAATCTTCATATTATTTATCAATTATTCAAATGAACAACGACCTAGGAAAAACCGAAGCAGAGATAATTAAGTTTAGACAAGAGAAAATCTCAAAATTAGAAGCTCTTCATCAGAATCCCTATCCCGCTAAATCATTTAAAAATTATAGCAATTTTAGAGTGGTCGAAATACATAAGGATCTTATTGAGGCGGGCGAAAAAGTTTTTGTGGCCGGTAGAATCAGCGCTATTCGCGGTCACGGCAAACTTAGTTTCGTTGATATTAATGATTCAAGCGGTAAATTGCAGTTAATTTTGCGAGCTGATGAACTTGGAGATGATATAAAAATCGCCGAGCTATTAGATATTGGTGACTTTATTGAAGCTCACGGTGGTGTGATTATTTCTAAAAGTGGCGAGGTATCGGTTTTGGCAGATGGTTTAAGGATGCTTTCAAAATCAGTGCGTCCCATGCCTAGTAGTTGGTATGGTCTTAAAGATGACGAAACCAGAATGCGCAAAAGATATTTGGAGCTAGCTCAGAGCCCTGATTTAAGAGAGCTGTTTGTTAAAAAATCTCTATTCTGGAATAAAACTAGAGAGTTTTTAAGCAATAAGGGTTTTTTAGAGGTTGAAACGCCTGTACTCGAGGTAACCGCCGGTGGTGCAGATGCTTCCCCCTTCATTACCCATCATGATGCATTAGATATTGATGTCTTTTTGCGAATCTCCATGGGAGAGTTATGGCAAAAGCGGTTGCTGGTTGGTGGCTTTGATAAAACTTTTGAAATCGGGCGTCAGTTTAGAAATGAGGGCATCAGCCGTGAGCATCTGCAAGATTACTCTCAGATGGAGTTTTATTGGGCTTATGCCAATTATGAAGATTCTATGGCGCTTGTTGAGGAGTTGTATAAATTCCTGGCACACGAGGTGTTCGGTACTTATCAGTTTAATATCAACAATATGGAAGTTGATTTGAATCAGAAGTGGGAGCAGATTAATTATACCGAGAGAATAAAAAAAGAATTAAATATCGACGTTCTGGCCGCCAATGATGCGGAATTGGTTGCAAAAATTAAAGAATTAAAGTTGGAACATAAGAAGTCGGATACTCGCGGTCGCATGATTGATACTCTTTGGAAATCGATTCGCGGAAAAATTGCCGGACCGGCCTTTTTGGTTGACCACCCTGTTGAGGTTTCGCCACTAGCTAAGCGTAAAAGTGATAATCCTAAATTAGTTGAAAGATATCAGATTATTTTGGGTGGCACAGAAAACGGTAACGGTTATAGCGAACTTAATGATCCGGCAGATCAAAGAGCCAGATTTGAAGAGCAGGCTTCTATGCGCGAAGGCGGGGACGTGGAAGCTCAAATGCACGATGCTGATTTTGTTGAAGCACTAGAATACGGTATGCCACCGGCTTCGGGTTTTGGTTTTTCGGAACGTTTATTTGCTACCTTTGTTGGTAAGCCGGTTAGGGAGTGTGTGCTTTTTCCTTTAGTTCGACCAGAGGCAACAGCCCAAAACCCAAAACCCAAAATCAAAAAATCAAAATGATAATAATAAGCGCAAAATTTGTTTTATCATCTTTCTCCGCCCGCAGGGCGGCAAACTTTGATTATTTTAAATTCTAAATTATAAATTTTAAATTATCCCGAAGGGATTACTATGCTTGATATAAAATATATTAGGGAAAACCCCGATAAAGTAAAAGAGAACTGCAAGAATCGTTTATGTGATGTTGACATCGATAAGCTACTTGAGCTTGATAGTCAGAGGCGTAGTTTATTGCAAAAAATTGAGGCCTTGCAGGCAGAGAGAAATGTTGCCAGCAAAACTAAGCCAACTCCTGAGATTATCGAAAGAATGAAGGGGATTGGCGAGGAGATTAAAAATCTTGAATCAGAGTTAGAACCTGTCACTGCAGCACATAAAGAACTATGGTATAAGGTGCCAAATTTGACTCACCCTGAAGTTCGGGTGAGTCAGAACGAAGATGATAATCCGGTGGTCGATAGCTATTTAGAGCCGACAAAATTTGATTTTACGCCACTTGATCACGAAGAGCTGGGTAAAAAACTTGACGTTATCGATTTTGATCGTGCCACCAAAGTAAGTGGTGCCAAATTCTATTATTTAAAAAGAGAATTAGCGGTTTTGGAATTCGCATTAATTCAGTACGCATTAGAGACTGCCGTTAAGCACGGTTTTATCCCCTTCTCCACACCAGACTTGGCCAAAAGAGAAGTCTTGGAAGGATTGGGTTTTAATCCTCGCGGCGAATCGACACAAATTTACAACATAGAAAATAGCGATCTTTCTCTTATCGGTACTGCCGAAATTACTATGGGCGGCTATCATATGAATGAGGTTTTATCTGAGGCTGAATTGCCGAAAAAATATGTTGCCGTTTCTCATTGTTTTCGCACTGAAGCCGGCAGTTATTCTAAGTTCTCCAAAGGAATCTTTCGTGTCCATCAGTTTACGAAAATTGAGATGTTTCAATATGTGATGCCAGATAAAAGCGAAAAAGCGCATCAAGAGATTCTAAACATTGAAAAGGAGATCTTTTCCGGATTACAAATTCCCTTTAGAGTTGTCGATCATTGTACTGCTGATCTTGGCTCACCTGCTTTGCGCACCTACGATTTAGAAGCCTGGATGCCCGGTAAGCCAGCCAAAGATGGGGAAGAAAGTGGTGACTGGGCTGAAATTACGTCAACTTCAAATTGTACTGATTTCCAATCGCGCGGTTTAAATATCAAATATCAAGATAAGGATGGTAATAAGGATTTTCTCCATATGCTAAACGGCACAGCAATTGCTGTCGGCAGAGCCATAATCGCTATTATGGAAAATAATCAGCAAAACGATGGTAGTATAAAAATCCCCGAAGTCCTCCACAAATGGACCGGTTTTAATGAGATAAAAAGATAGTCAGATCAATATTTACCGGTTGATTGAAGAAACCGCGTTAGACGCGGTTTTTTCATTTCTAATGCTATAACATAAGTTACTGATTGGGCAATAATTTATTGAATTATTCCTCTTTTTAAGATGTTTATTGCCTAACGATAAATTTGCTATAATGTAATTGAGGGAGGGCATGAACAATAAAATAGCCTATCCTTTGTAAACTGCTCCATTGGAGCTTTAGGGAGACGGAGGTTGGCACAACAAACTAATGCAATATTAATTAGTTGTGGAGGAAAAATGAAAGTTTCCATCAAAACCAAAGGGGTAGTTTTAACTTCAAAGCAGAAGTCACATATAGAGAAACAGGTGTTAAGAGTAAAGAGATTTATTCGCGATGTGGATCCGGTAGTAGTGGAGGTTGGCTTTACCGATTTGAGTGGTCCGAATAAGGGCGGAGTTGATCAGGCTGTAAGTATCAATACAACCCTGCCTAAGGAAGCGATCTTTGTTGAGGAAACTGATGATAGAGCCCTAAGAGCGTTTCAATTTGCTTTTAAAACATTTGAAAGAAGAATCAGACGCTATGCAGACAAAAATATTGACAATAAAAGAAGGCAGCAGAGCAAATTTAAATCAGTGGTAAATGTGGTAGGTGGAGCGGGTAGAATAGTTGGGGGCACCATAAATAAAATTGTTCCTCGTAAAAAAAGCGGCAGTTAATATATCTAGTGAATATCGGGCAGGGAGGCGATTTGGAAAAAATAATTGTTGATCGCATAAAATCAAATAAATCGATTGCACTTTTGGCTCCCTCTTATGTTATTGATTTTAAATACCCAAACATAATTGGCATGCTCAAAGAGTTGGGTTTTGATAAGGTTACCGAGCTTACCTTTGGTGCTAGAATGGTTAATTGGTGGTATGTTGACTATATAAAAAAACATCCCGAGCAGAGGTATTTTATTGCCTCCCCTTGCCCTACTTTAGTCAGTTATATAAGGAGTAAATACCCCGATTTAGTGCAGTATTTGATGCCTTATGCTTCTCCAATGTTAGCTCAGGCTCGAATTATCAGAAAGCATTATCCTGACCATTTAAATATCTTTATCTCCCCTTGTATTGCCAAACAATCAATAGAGGCGCCTTTACACCCAAAAGATGTTGACGGTGTCATAACATACAAAAGTCTAAAAGAGGAGTTTGATAACGATGGAATATTTAGCGACAATTTTGATCGCGAGTATCAGTTCGACTCTTTGATTCAGGAGTATACCAAAATTTACCCTGTTTCCGGTGGTCTGGGCAACACTTCTCATATCCATAGATATTTTAAAAACGAAGAGATCTTTGTTGATGACACAATCCCTAATATCGAACCGGTTTTACAGGCGATGCGTAACGGTAGTACGCAGTATAGATTTTTAGACATCCTTAACTGCAAAGGTGGCTGTATCGGCGGACCGGCGATAGTAAATCAGAATATGACTACAGAGGAAAGAAAATTGAAAGTTGAGAGCTATATAAAAGATTCCAGTAAGCGCAACCTAGGTGCTAAAAAAGGCCGTCTTGAATATGCGGAAGGGATTGGCCTCGAAGTTGATTTTAATTAGGATGTTATAATGGGCGATAAAGAATTAGGCCAAATATACGAAATAGCCTTGGCCCATAATATAAAGTATCCCGACAACAACTCGCCTTATCATATTATGACGAGAATTGCAGAAGAGGTCGGGGAGTTGGCTGAGCAGGTTAACCATTTTGAAGGATCAGGCATAAAACGACAGAAACACGGTGAGCCTAAAAAATCTCATTTGGCCGAAGAGATGTGGCATGTTATAAAGTGTATTTACCAGCTTTGTGAATACTACGGAGTTAAAAAAGAGATGTTGAATTCGATCCATGAAAAAATATCAGAGTATAAAAAACAGGGTCTAATAAAATAATGTATAAAATATATCTTGGCCTAACAACAACTAACGGTTCTGATTGGCGTGGCAAAACTGAAGAGGTAAATGAGTTTGGTCTCGAAGAAATCGCGCTTTTCCCTACTGTTTTAGAAGAGAAGGAAAGGCAAGAGCTGTATAAACTAATAGAGAAGTCATGCTTAAAAAGCATTCCTTTTGTGCATTTAAGACACGACATGACAGAAGCTGAAATGGATTATTTAGTCGAAAAGTGGCATACGAAGGTTTTTAATACACACCCGAGGCCAGACTCCATACAGTTCTTACTTGATAACCCTAAATTTATTGATATGATTGCTATCGAGAATGTCTGCCATATAGAAAAATATTTTTTGAAGGCCTTATCGTTGGCGCCAAGAATCTGTTTGGATCTGGCTCACTATCAAGATAAACATGTAATTCAGAAAAGACCGGAGTATAAAGTTGTAGAGAAGGCCTTAAGGCACTATCTTGTAACATGTAACCACATTTCTGCAGTAAAAAGTGAGCCATTTTGGGAGGAGAATACCAGCAAAGAAGGTGGGGATTGGTTGTATGAATGCCATATGGCAACATCGTTATCTGATTTCGACTATGTCAAAAACTACAAGTCTTATCTATCAAACTATTGCGCAATTGAGATTAGTAACACTCTTAAAGAACAGATAAAGATAAAAGAGCACATAGAGCGCATTCTTGCTTAATTTTTTCTGATTGTTTTCACTCCTAAATAGTGCTAGAGTTATAGATAGCAATTAGCTGCTAGTTTTTAGTTGCTATTCATAGGATATTTAAGCATTGTCATGATGCCGATTTTCAATCAGTTTATTAACATTTGAAATTAAATACGTATCACTTATTGCATATTGATTATTACTTTAAGGAAAATATATGGGCATTTTAGATAAATTGGTTGGTAACTCTTATCAAAAAGTTATCTCCAAGTTAAGCCGAATAGTTGGAGAAATTAATGATTTAGAACAGGAAGTATCACAGCTTAAGACAGAGGATTTCCCTAAAAAAACTGCTGAGCTTAAAAAAAGATTAGCTGAAGCAAATGGAGACTATATACGCGAGCAGGAGATTATGGAGGAGGTTACTCCCTACGCCTTTGCCTTAGTTAGAGAAGCCTCTAAAAGAATCTGGGGTGAGCGTCACTTTGATGTACAGGTTATTGGGGGTTTGGTTCTAAACCAAGGAAAAATCTCTGAGATGAAAACGGGTGAAGGCAAAACCTTGGTAGCCACCCTGCCATTATATTTGAATGCTCTTTCTGGCAGGGGGGCTCATTTAGTGACGGTCAATGATTATCTGTCTCGGCATCAGGGTGAGGGCATGGGGGAGATATACCACTTTTTAGGTTTAACGACAGGCATAGTTCAGAGCAATCAAACCACCTATAAATTTCAGAAAACTAAAGAGTATAAGCATTACTCCGAATGTGACGGCTCCAATCTTGTCCCCTGTTCGCGTCGCGAGGCTTATGCCTGCGATATAACCTATGGCACCAACAATGAATTTGGTTTTGACTATCTGCGTGATAATATGGCGCCTAATTTAGATGCTTGTGTCCAGCGCGAGCTTCACTATGCAATTGTTGATGAGGTTGATTCTATATTGATTGACGAGGCCAGAACTCCACTTATTATCTCTGCCCCAGCGGAGGAGTCAGCCTCTTTGTATCAGCGTTTCTCCTCTTTGGTGCCTAATTTAAAAATCGATACAGACTATGTGGTTGACGAGAAAGATAGGGCTGTAACCTTAACAGATTCCGGGATTGCTGCCATGGAGAAGATGTTGGGTATCTCCAATATCTATGAAAATGACAGTATCTCTTTAGTTCATCATTTGGAACAGGCGCTGAAGGCTCATGCGCTTTTTAAGCGCGACAAAGATTACGTTGTAAAAGATGGGGAGATTATTATCGTAGATGAGTTTACAGGTCGCTTAATGGTTGGCAGAAGATACTCAGATGGCTTACACCAAGCGATTGAGGCCAAGGAGGGCGTTGAGGTAAAAAGGGAGTCACAGACTCTAGCTACAATCTCTTTTCAAAACTTATTTAGAATGTATAAAAAACTTGCCGGAATGACTGGAACTGCAGCAACGGAAGCAGAGGAGTTTTATAAGATTTATAAGCTAGATGTAGTGGAGATTCCTACCAACAAACCGATGGTAAGAAAAGATTATAATGATCTGATATATAAAGACCAGAATGCAAAGTGGAAGGCAATTATCGAAAGTGTCAAAGAAAAACACGAAAAGGGTCAACCGATACTTGTCGGCACTGTCTCGGTGGAAAAAAATGAGATGGCTTCGAAGCTATTAAAAAAGGCTGGAATCAAACACGAAATATTAAACGCAAAAAACCACGATAGAGAAGCAAAAATAATTGCCAAAGCCGGTTTGAAGGGCTCAGTTACTGTAGCTACAAATATGGCTGGACGTGGAACTGATATCAAGTTGGGTGAAGGAGTTCGTGAATTGGGTGGTCTGCATGTTGTTAGCACAGAAAGACATGAAGCAAGAAGAATCGACAATCAGTTAAGAGGCCGTGCCGGCAGACAAGGCGACCCCGGGTCAAGCCAGTTTTTTGTGGCTCTTGATGATGACTTGATGAGAATATTCGGCGGCGAAAGAATAAAAAGTCTTATGGATAGATTGGGCCTGCCAGATGATATCCCAATTGATAATAAAATGATCTCAAAGTCGATTGAATCAGCGCAAAAGAAGGTTGAGGGTCATAATTTTGATATTAGAAAACATTTGGTTGAATACGATGATGTAATGAACAAGCACAGAGAGATAATCTATAAGAAAAGAAGAAAAATACTAGAAAATAAAAATCAACAACTAACAACCCAAAATAATGAAACAGAGATAGCATCCTATGATAATTGGCAGGAGGAGGAGAAAAAACCTGATAATTTACGGGAAGAGATCCAAAGTATTTTGGAGGATGAGCTCTCTAGAATCTCAAACTCCTTTGTTGGTGACAACGAGACAATTGAGCGTGAAGCCAAAGTAATACTGGGCAATGTTAAAATAGAAAAGTATGATCCTGACTACTTAATCAGCTTAGCTAATAACATCTACAACCAAAAGATAGAGCGCTACGGCGATGAAGTCATGAATAATATTGAGCGCATGGTTTACTTGCGCACTATTGATGTTTACTGGGTTGAGCATCTTACAACAATGGAGGAGCTGCGCGGCTCTATCGGTTTACGCGGTTACGGCCAGAGAGATCCTTTAGTTGAATATAAGCATGAGGCTTTTAAATTGTTTAATCAGCTTTTGGCAGTAATAGAGTCTGCAGTAGCTAAGACGATTTTGAAGATCGAGGTCCAAGTGCAAGCCACAGCACCGATTAGACGGCCTCTTGAATATCATAAGCCAGATGAGGATCATATCGGCGATACCGATGCAAAAGAATTGAAAAACATAGAAACAGAAGAACAAGAGGAAAATCAAAGTGCAAAAACTAAAGATCAAAATGACAACGCAAAAGACCAAAACAGGGAAGCAAGAGCCAGCCGCCAACCGCAAACCGCTGACTCTAGTGGTGTAACCACCACTATCCGCACTCCCGGTGGCAAAACAGTTTTTGAACGAATGTCGGCCAGTGCCGGCAAACAAGGCACAGTGCAAAGCAGCTCCGCTAAAGTTGGTCGCAATGACCCCTGCCCGTGTGGGAGCGACAAAAAATACAAGAAATGTTGTGGAAAATAATTGTATTCCGCAAATATTATTTATGGTGTAGACATTATTAACTAATAACTTGAAGTATTTCATATTTGTCAGCGCTGATTAATGGAGGATGAATGTCAAAAATAGTTGAGTTGAATTATCACAATCAAACTTTACGGATTAATTGCCGTGGTGGAGGGATAGCTGAGTATTATGTAGAAAAAGATGGCAGGAGAGAGGATATTGTTTACGGTTATTGCGAAGAGAGTGATTATGACGGAGGAATGGGAGATATTCTTTCCCCATTTCCGGGCAGAGTTGATAAAGGTGAATATACTTACAACGGAGAGGGCTATAAATTACAAGGTTTTGAGGAGAATAATGGCAACCCGCTCCATGTTTTTGTGAGGGAGTTGGAATGGCAAGTAGCCAAAACTTCTGATAATCAAATTACATCGACACTCGATGTATTAGTAGATAAATTTGCTAAAAACGGTTATCCTTTTGGCCTCAAATATCAGATAATTTACACGCTAAAAGTTGGGGGTTTGCACATTAAAACGGTAGTAAAAAACACCGATGAAAAGATTGCCCCATTTGGAATAGGCTATCACCCATATTTTTCGGTGGCTAGAGAAGTCGATGAGATGGTTTGGAAAGTGCCGGCAGAAAGCCTTGTAGAGTTTGATCAAAATTTAAAACCAACCGGAAAAATAATTCCGGTTAATGAGACAGATCTGGATTTTCGAGAGGGGGGAAAAATTGGCAACAAAGAAATCGATAATTGCTTTACAGGTTTAATAAGAGATGAAAATGGAATCTTTACTTCCACTCTAAGCAGCAAAGATGGCCAAAAAGTGATCGAAATATGGCAAAATGAAAGTTACCCGTATTTTCAAACATATTCAGCTGACACTATAGATGAAAATAATTATCGGAAAGCCATGGCGCTAGAGCCTCAGAGTTGTTGTGGCTACGCCATTAATATGCCAGAGCTTGGTTTAGTTGACCTTGAACCAGGTTCTGAATTCAGAGGCGAATGGGGAATTAATCATCACATAATATAAAAATTGTAATCAGACCATCACTGTGGCGTAATTTTATATTCTTAGAGCTTGAAAAGATTTTCCGTATCTTCAAATCTGAGTAAAGATGATATAATATTAAAGCAATGGAAGGGCAAAACGAAAACAAAAAGGTTCTATTAATAATTCTTGACGGTTGGGGTTTATCTCCTCTCACTGAGGGGAATGCTACTTTGGTGGCCAAAACCCCAGTTTTAGATTACATATACTCCTCTTATCCAAAAATGTCGCTCGCAGCGTCCGGTCTTGAGGTGGGATTAAATCGAGGCGAGATGGGTAATTCAGAGGTTGGGCACTTGAATATGGGAAGTGGAAGGGTGGTCTGGGAGAACTTACCCAGGATTGATTTCTCAATTGAGAGCAGGGAATTTTTTGATAATCCTGAACTTATTAACTCTTTTAATAATGCTAAAGGTAAAAAACTACATTTGATAGGTTTAGTTAGCGGTGGTGGTGTTCACTCGCACATTCGACACCTGAAAGCGATTCTATCCGCAGCAAAAAACAATAAAGTTAAGGACGTCTACCTTCATTTCATCTCTGACGGTAGAGACACGCCACCAAATGTTGCAATGCAATATGCCTCAGAGATTGAAAAAGAATTTCAAAGATTGGGGATTGGTAAAATTGCCACAGTAATTGGCAGATATTATGCTATGGACCGTGATAAGAGGACAGAAAGAACTCTGAAGGCATACAATCTTTACACGCAAGGAGAGGGTACAAAGTTTGAAAGTGCCGAAGAGGCGATAAACAGTAGTTATAAGAACGGTAAGAGTGATGAATTTATTGATTCTTGCCTGATAGACGAAAACGGCGTGGTTGCTCCGGGTGATTCTATCTTATTCTTTAATTTCAGAGCAGACAGGATGCGTCAGATCGTAGAAACTTTTGTGATTGACAATTACAAAACCCTGACAATCGACACTAATCAGAAGTATCATATAGTGTCCATGACACAATATGAAAAAAGTTATGCTGTTCCAGTATTGTTTAAGCCCGTGGATTTGAATAATGTCTTGGCGGATGTGCTTGAAGCAAACGGTAAAACGCAGTATCACATCGCTGAAACAGAGAAGTATGCGCATGTAACATATTTCTTTAATGGAGGCAGAGAAGACAGACATAAGGGAGAAACTCAAGTTATGATTCCCTCGCCCAAGGTGGCAACCTATAATTTACAGCCGGAGATGTCCGCCTTTGAGGTGGCGAATGAAACTGTAAAAGCAATTGAAGCCCAGCCGGATTTTATAGTTGTTAATTTTGCAAACGGTGATATGGTTGGTCACACGGGAAATATGCAAGCTACTATACTGGCTTGTGAGGCGGTGGATAAATGTCTGGCTAAAGTTTTGGCCAAGGCCTCTGAACTAGGGTATAATACTATTGTGACAGCGGATCATGGTAATTGTGAAATTATGATCGATCCGGCGAGCAACCAACCAAGTACAGAACATACAACCAGCCCTGTGCCTTTTGTTTATATGGATTTTTCTGAGAAGCCTTTCGAAACATCGCCTAGCTACAGCTATTCAAAGGAGGATTTGATTGCTTATTCTGCCGAGCCGTACAGGGGCGTGTTGTCTGATATCTCTTCAACTGTCATTGAAATAATGGGTTTAAGTTGTCCCCCAGAGATTGCAGGGGTTAATCTAACTGATGGAATATAAGTAAATATGTCGGAAGATATCAATAAAAATAAACAAAACGAAGTTTCTGAATCAGCGACCATTAAATCTGAGCGGTCTTCTTCGGGTGATCAAAAGGAGTCCAAAAAAGCGTCAGCTGATAACACGAAGCAAATCGTAATCGATTTTGAGAGAGTAACCAAACAATACCCTGGTGAAATAAAGGCGGTTGACAATATCTCATTTAAAATTGGT
The DNA here is from genome assembly GCA_002070055.1 of bacterium ADurb.Bin212. Taxonomy (GTDB): domain Bacteria; phylum Patescibacteriota; class UBA1384; order XYA2-FULL-43-10; family XYA2-FULL-43-10; genus MWCM01. Next base: position 38,791 of record MWCM01000002.1, read on the forward strand.
ATTGGTGAGTTTGTGTCCTTGGTTGGGCCGAGTGGGGCCGGAAAATCCACCCTAATCAGAATGCTGACAAGAGAAGAGTTGCCAAGTAGTGGCAGAATATATGTTGCGGGAAGGGATATTACCACTCTTTTGCCTAGGGATCTGCCTTATTATCGCAGAAAGGTCGGCATTATATTCCAAGATTTCAAACTCTTACCCAAAAAGACAGTTTTCGAGAATATCGCCTTTGCTCTTGAAGTCGCCGGAGTCGATAACGCATCAATCAACGAAAGAGTGGCCAAAATAACTGAAATAGTCGGCCTTACCAAGCGCATAAAAGCTATGTCAGAAGAGCTTTCCGGAGGCGAAAAACAAAGAGTGTCTATAGCCCGAGCCCTTGTTCACAACCCGAAAATTTTAATTGCAGACGAGCCAACCGGAAATCTAGACCCCGTGACTACCTGGGAGATAATTGAACTTTTGTTTAAAATAAATAGACAAGGCACAATAGTCTTGTTAGCCACCCATGATAAAGAGGTTGTTGATGCATTGCAACGCAGAGTTATTACAATGCGAGACGGTAAAATTGTCGGTGATGCACAACACGGCAAATACATACTTTGATAATTTAGAATTTAAAATTTAAAAAGTTTTAAATTGGATTGTTATGTTTACATCGGTATATAGAGTTTTAAAAACGGCGTTAATATCTCTGTGGAGAAACAGAGGTCTTTCTTTGGTTTCGACTCTGATTATGGTTATTACTTTGATAATTATCTCAATTTTTTTGAGTATCAATATCGTAACCAATAAAGTTACTAAGGCGCTTGAGAGTAAAATAGACATGGCCGCCTATATAAAGGATGAGGCAACAGATGAACAAATAACAGCGCTTAAAAAAATGCTTTCAAATCGTGCCGATGTTTTAGAGGTAAAACTTGTCAGCAAAGATGAAGCGTTAGCCAGATGGCAGGAACGATATCGTGAAAATGAGAAGATTAGGGATGTTGTATCTGAATCCAATAATCCTCTTCCGAGATCACTAGAAATTAAAACAGAGCAAACGGAAGATATGGAAACTATCGCAAAATTACTTTCTGATCAAACATATCAAACTATTATCAGAGAGCTGTCTTACACTAAGAGTCGTGACATGATAAATCGCATGACTAAACTCACAAGCTTTATCCAGATTGTCGGCTGGAGTTTGTCGGCAATATTTATTTTGATTTCTATTATGGTTATATATAATACAATAAGATTAACTATTTCGGCCAGATCTTACGAAATTGAAATTATGAGGTTGGTTGGAGCCAGCGACTGGTATGTTCGCGGACCATTTATTATTGAGGGGGTGGTTTATGGTATCATCGCCACGCTTATTGCATCCTTGTTGATAATAATTAGTTTTAACCTGTCGTTGCCACATATTAAAGATTATCTTGGTGACTTTGATTTGGGCGGAGGCTATATGGGTGTTCAAATCTGGTATGTGGTGCTTGTTCAGCTAGTTATAGGAGTTTTTTTGGGTGCGCTGTGTTCAATTACTGCAATTAAGAAACATTTAAATAAATGATTGTAAACATATCATCCATTACAAAAAAGAAGGCATTGGTAATATTTTTAGTAATATTATCTCTATTGGTATTGCCTTATAGTGCTGTTGCTGATACGGTGTCAGATTTACAGAGACAAAAGGAGGCTTACGCACTTGAGGCTCAAAAAGCCAGAGAGCAGTCGCAAAAGAAGGCCACGGAAGCTGATTATCTGAGGAGCAAGATGAGCCAGCTTAATGCCGAAATAAGGGAGGCAGAATCGTCTCTGGCTATAACAAATAGTAAAATTAGCGAGACCAACTCCTTAATTGAATCTCTGAAGAAACAGATTACTGAGCAGGAAGAGATGCTCGAAAAGGAAAAAGTTACAATGAACGGGATTATATCATCTTGGTATATGGAGGGGGACTCAACCAGCATGATAAACAATATTTTTTCCTCTTCTAATCTTTCAGAAGTTATAACCAGACAGGAGTATTACGAATCTATTAAACAGCAGATAGAGATTAGAATGGAAAAAATTGAGGAGCTCAAAAAGCAACTCTATGAACAAAAGACACTGCAAGATAACAATATGGCTGAGTTAAGCCAACATAAAAACAATCAGCTGCTACAAAAAAATACCATAGAACAGCAACGCAATTATCAATCTTATTTGCTAAAAAGCACCACCAATACTATAAACGAGCTAAAGCAACAAGAAAAAAACGCAACGCAAAAAGCACAGGAGATTCAAAGTAAAATCAACAGAATTAGTGCTACAAAGACCTGGGGCGGCCAAATTACTTCATCTAACGATTCAAGCTGGTATTATAGTCAGCTTTGGTATCCGAACCTTTATCTTGGACCCAGCCCCTATACTGTGGCTCAATATGGCTGTTTAATTAGTTCTTTAGCTATGGTGGCAAAATATTATGGAAGGAACTATGATATACCATCTGCTGTTGCTGCTTCAAGCTTCAATAGCGAAGGCTATTTGCTATATTCGCCGATTGTCTCTGACGGTGGTTCTCAACCAATCAATTGGAGTCGAGTAAATGAGGAGCTAGCGAGCGGTCACCCTGTTGTAGTGGGAGTAGCGCTAGGGATAAATATGGGAAATTCATATGGGGTATCACATTTTGTGGTATTAAAACCGTATTCTCAAAACGGAAATACTTATCAAATGCACGATCCTTTGGGAGCAGGTCGGGGATATGATTTGTCTCAGGTAAAAGCGATGAGGATAATTAGATAATAATATGAACAAAAAAATGGATCAGAGTAGAAATAGGCTTCTTCTATTTATACTAATACTAATAGTTGGTTTTTTGTCATTTGTGTCCGGCAACGTTGCGGGGAAAGCTGGTATAGACGTTTCCGGTAGTATCTTGGGTCCCGAGAAGGTAACAAACACTAGCAAGGGTAAACCCAGTGATGTTGATTTTTCGGTTTTCTGGGAAGCGTGGAATAAATTAGACAAAAATTATGTTGGAGATATCAACGTCCAAGACTTTGTATACGGCTCAATCTCCGGCTTGTTTAACTCAACGGGGGACCCGTATACTGAATTTCTAAAACCAAAGGATAACGAGAGATTTAAAGACGACATCTCTGGTGAGTTTGAAGGAATTGGTATAGAGATATCTTCTGTTAATAATTTACCAACAGTGGTGGCACCGCTGCCCGATTCTCCGGCAGAAAAGGCTGGAATAAAAGCAAAAGACGTTATCTCTGAAGTTGATGGCACTCCAACTGCTGATTTAGCTTTTAACGAGGTTATTGATAAAATCAGGGGGGAAAAGGGAACGCAGGTAAAAATAAAAATATCGCGCGAGGGAGAGAAGGGGCTGATTGAATTCTCGGTGGTTAGGGGAAGTATTAAGGTTTCTTCAGTCACAAATAAAGTCCAAAAATACAAAGGTAAAACTATATCCGAAATTAAAATTCGTCAATTTGGAGATGATACAGAATCATTGTTCAACGAAGCCTTGGCCGAGGCAGAAAAGCAGAGGTCTTCCGCCATAGTTTTGGATTTAAGGAATAATCCTGGAGGGTATCTGGAAACATCTGTAAGTATGGCTAGCAATTTCTTGGATGGGGGGGTGGTAGTAACTGAAGTTGATAAATCTGGCAATAAAAAAGATTTTAAGACCAACAAACGAGCCAAATTTAAAGACGTTAAGCTTATTGTGTTAGTAAATGGTGGTTCTGCTAGCGCTTCAGAAATTGTTTCAGGGGCGCTAAAAGATAGAAAAAGAGCAACGATAATTGGTTCAAAAACATTTGGAAAGGGCAGTGTGCAAGTTTTGGAAAACTTAAGCGATGGGAGCGCAGTAAAAATCACAGTGGCAAAATGGTTGACGCCGAACGGCAGCCACATAGATAAAATTGGTATTGAGCCAGACATCGCAATCGAAGATAACGATAACACGGAAGAAGATGAGGTGCTGGATAGGGCTTTAGAATACGCAATACAATAATTGTTTGGTGTTAAAAGTGGTAGCGCTATCTTCATATCGCATAATGTTTCGTGAGATGTTTTGTAAGCTAAGTTTATCGTAGTATAATATAATAAATTAAGTAGAGGGAATCGTGGCAGATAACGTAAATGCCAATTCTGATGATATCAAAAAATCATCTTCCACAAGCGGTAGTCCTTGGGATGATGATTTAGAGATAAACGAAGAGGAAGTTGCTACAAAACCGCAGATTGTCGGTTCTTTTGAGGAGGATGTCCCGACGCCAACAACTCCCGTTCCTTTTAACGTGCCAGAAGAGGTAATAGAGGACAAAGTGGGCAAGAAAATTCCAGCCCAAGAAGTCATGGGCAAAGATACTCCCAAGTTCTATATCCCCACAGATGAAAAGGCATCACCACCAAATAGTGCTTCCGAACCGACCAATGGAATAATTAAGACCGAGGAGAAAGTTGAAAATACTGCTCCCGTCACAGGTATTGATGCTAAACCGGCGTTGAGTCTTAACAATAATAAAGTTGAGCCTAGTGTTACTTCAACAGAAGCTCAACCACTAACAGCACCAAGTGTCACAACTTCTAGCAATATTAGTAGCGCGAATGAAGGAGGGCAGTTAAATACTTCAAATGTTTCGACTGATTCTTCTGCTGTGGCCGGTAAAAGTGAATTAATTGATAGTAGTATACAAGATAACCAGTCGCAGACAGAGTCTGGTGTAATGGAGTTGGTTTCGAAAAAGCCAGAAATTGATCCCTTCGCAGACCCTTTTGCTCCAATTGGCAAGAAGGAATTACCGTCAAAAAATATTTTTAAAGCAGAAACGGCACCGGAACCGAACTCTCCATTAACAACCAATAATTTAGATAAATCAGATGAGAAAAAACCGGTTTTAGGTAAAAATATGGACTCTCTGGCGCCGCCACCACAGCCAAGTAAGAATCAAGATTTAAATATTGAAAATGATACAACAACGCCCAAGCAAGAGGAGGCAAAAGCAGTCAGTAAAGATGAGAGTAAGAAGAAAGGTATATTTAGCCGATTTGGCCTGTTAAAAGGCAAACAGCAAAAAAGTTCCCAAGTTGAAACTCCTCCAGTCGAAAAAAGCGACAGTGTTTCTAAAAGCGCTTCCGGTGAAAATCAATCTGAGCAGGGAATTTTTCCTGATGCTAAACAAAAACGTAGTTTTTCGCCTAAGTTTGCCGTTATAACCGCGGTAGTTTTGTTGCTAGTTGCTATGACTTATCTTACTGAAATTGGTTTAATTTCTGTCGGTTTAGAGAATGTCTATGGGGTGGTCGGCGCAGAAAAAATGTGGGGCGGCCTTCCGCGAAACGTCGAACAGGCTTTGGGCTTGTCGGTTATTAAACAACGAGAGTCATTGGATTTTAAATATAGCGGCAAGCTCTCTGTGACGGTTGATAAGAGTAAAAAGTCGCCGTTGACCTCTCCTTTGATTTCTTATGGCCAAGATTTATTACCAGCTAAAGACAGCACTGTTGCTATTTGGCAAAAAGCGACACTGAGTCAATATGATTATTATGACGACGATTATTTTAGTGATTATTACGGAGATTCTACTGACAGCGAATCAGATTCGACCTCCTCTGATTCGACTTCTTCTGATTTATCTGAGGATTCAACAGACTCATCTGACACTGCAACCGATGCCGATGGCATAACATCTCCTGCTCCAACCGAAGTAGATGAAGACACTTCCGCCTCTCCTTATGAAGACGGTGATAGCGATGAAAGCTATCTTCCCGCCGAACCAACAATTAAACAATTAGACTTCGAGATCAAAGGAGAGTCGTCGGAAGAATCTATAAGCAGTTCTTTGACTCTAAAGCAACTTGTTGGCGCCAATAAGCAGATTGACCTAATGAATTCTGCAGGCAATCTCTATGTAAAATCTTCCGATATAAAGTTTGATACTCTGGCCGCTGAAGGAAAATGGTTGCAATATGCTTTCGAAAATCTTAGCTCCGGTAATAACATAACCGATGTTTTGGATATTAATATTGATTCAGGATTTTCGGCAATGGGCAGAAGGGTGGCAAACGAAAAAGTATCAGGAGTTAGAGCTTATAAATATAAAATTGACAGTATGGAGCTGGGTGACTCGTTGCAGAAGGTAGGCATATTAAAAGAAAGTATAAGTAAGATCTCCGGCTATGTATGGATTGGGGTAAGAGATCACCTGCTGCGGAGAGTCAGTTTGGAAATAGTTCCGTCCGTTTCAAGTAGCCTTACCAGAATTCAGATAGACGTTGATCTCTATGATTACAATATCAGCAACAGCTTAGTTGTGCCGGCACTTACAAATATGGTAAAGGTAGAAACTCCGAGCTCTGCTACGCAAGAGGTTGCTGTTGAAGATGTAGCAGTGGAAGATGCTGCCGATGACGACATCACGACAGATGATAGTCAAGTTGGCGAGGTCTCAAATCAACCTAGTCCTGCTGTGACTGAAACTCAAGACGGCAGGACCTCGACTGATGCGAGGCGCCATCAGGATCTATTAAGCATAAAAAATGCACTTGATAATTATAAGAGCAGATACGGTCAATATCCCAAATCAAACTCATTTATTAACATAAACAGTGCGAGTAATATTTTGAAGCAGTCTTTGGTGCCCTCGTACCTAGACTCGATACCAAGTGATCCGAACTCCAATGCCGGCTGGTGGTATGGCTACAAGTCAGATGGGAGGAGCTTTACATTGTCGGCCAGATTTGAGAATATTAATGACAGAGAGGTCACAAAAGTAGGTGGAGTGTATTTGCATTACGTTTGGAATTAATTAGAAAGGGTTTTTATGACCATTGTTTGGATAATTGTGATTATTGCTGTAGTATTAATTGTCGCGGCGATAGCTATTTACAACAGGTTAATCTCTTTAAACATCAGGTGCGACGAGGCGGCCAGCGATATTGATGTGCAGTTAAAAAGGAGATATGATCTAATCCCCAATTTGGTGGAGTCCGTTAAAGGCTATGCCACGCACGAGAAAGGGGTATTTGAAAATGTCACCAAGGCTAGAGCAGAGGCTCTTGGCGCAAAAGGCATGGAAGAGAAAGCTAAGGCAGAAAATCAGTTAACAGAGGCCTTAAAAAGTGTCTTTGCTGTGGCAGAGAACTACCCAGATTTGAAGGCTAACGAAAACTTTGCCAAACTCCAAGATGAGCTTACCGACACTGAGAATAAGATCCAAGCTTCTCGTCGTTTTTACAATGCCAATGTTCGTGACTTCAACATTGCTATCCAGGTATTTCCTTCCAGCATTGTGGCCAATATGAAGGGTTTTAAATCCCGTGAGTTATTCGATATGGATGACGAGCAGGCGAAGGAACCCGTAAAGGTTGAGTTTAACAAATAATCATATTTGAGAGTAACAATATAGGAGTTTGATGAGTAAAAAAGAGAAATTTTTAGCTGTGCTATGTTATTTGTGGGTTTTGATTTTGATTCCGATATTTGTCCCAAGGAAAAGCAGTAATCTTAATTCACATCTATACAGCGGGATCGTATTGCTTTTTCTTTGGTCTCTAGTCGTTTTTGTTTTAAAAATTCCTTTCGTTGGCGTTTTATTGGGCGTGCTTTTGATTATCGCCTGCTTGGTGTTTTCCGTCTGGGGTATAATAGATGCGGCGAAAGGTAGAGAAGCAAAGATCCCTGGTGTCGAAAAGATATCTGAAATATTAAAGTAATAACAATGAGTGTTAATATCTATAATAACGTCTCTAGCAATAAGCAGAGAACTGCTCTTCTTTTGATAGTGTTTTTGTTGATAATTATCTCACTTGGTTGGATATTTTCTCGGCTTTATGAGACTCCAATTATTCTGTATGTTGCAGTAATTATTAGCTTGTTCCAGGCATTAATCGGGTACTATTCGGGCGATAGGGTAGCCTTGGCTCTGAGTGGAGCTAGGGAGATTAATAAAGATGATAATCCTGATCTCTTTAGAGTAGTAGAAAATCTTGCTATTACTGCCGGTTTACCAATGCCTCGTTTGTTCATTATCACAGATGCCTCTCCGAACGCTTTTGCAACAGGAAGAGATCCGGAACATGCCTCAATAGCAGTAACCACTGGTTTATTAGATATTCTGGATAAGCCTGAGTTGGAGGGGGTTATTGCTCATGAGCTGTCCCATGTTGGTAATTATGATATTCGGCTTATGACTGTAGTTGTGGTTTTGGTTAGTGTGGTTGCCTTATTATCTGATATTTTTTTAAGAGTGAATTATTTTTTCGGACGTAGCGATGATAGAAATTCTGGCAACTTTACATTTATTTTGGCGCTAATTGCTGCAATATTGGCCCCAATTGTTGCGACCTTAATACAGTTTGCTATATCAAGAAAAAGAGAGTTTTTAGCTGATGCAAGTGGTGTTATGTTGACTCGATATCCGGACGGATTGGCAAATGCTTTAAATAAGATTTCTGCCTATAACAGACCAATGCGCCGGGTTTCGAGCGCGACTTCCCACCTTTTTATCTCAAACCCACAGGGCAAGACAAAATCTTTTTTTTCGAATCTCTTCTCTACTCATCCTCCTGTTGAAGATAGAATAAAGGCACTACTCGGATGAATGAATTCATTATTTACTCAACCATCAGCTCCTGTCCGTTTAACAAGAGGTCATATGCAGTATGGATATTATGTAAGTGAGACCGAAACTACAATAAAGTATGTGGTTATGGGTAACGGAAAGGCGTTACTATTTTTACATGGTGCTGGTTTGGACTCTCTTGCCTATAAGGATAACATTGAATTGCTTTCTCAGAGATATAAAGTCATTGCTCCAGATATACCGTTTTGGGGTGGTTCACATACTTCTGAAGATTGCAGTAGCTTCAAAAAATATGCAGAAATTTTTTCCAAATTCATAAACGACCTAAATACTGGTAAAGTAATTCTCGTCGCTCACTCTTTCGGTGGAGGGATAGCACTAGAGTTAGCGGCGATGACCAATAAAATATCAAAATTAGTTCTGATAAATTCAGCTGGTTTTTGCCCGCGTTATTCGAAAACTAGGTTTGTCTATTTGGTTTTCTTCAAGTCAATTAGCAATTTTTTGTGTGGAAATAATATCATTGCTTTGAGAATAATAAACAGCTTTATGCGCAATATCGTTAAAGATCTGCGAATCGCTCCTAAAAAAATCAGTATTACTATAAAATCAATTTATGTTGGATTTAAAGATTTTAATAAGATAAATGTCCCAACGTTAATAATCTGGGGCAAAAAAGATAGATTATTCCCAGTAGAGTCAGCAAAGCATATCAATAATTTGATAGTAGATTCGAAGATAAAGCTAGTGGATGGTGGTCATGATTGGTTATTACTATCTCCTCGCGTTCTGTATGATTTACTAAAATGACTATGTTAACAACTCTCTCGAATGATTTTTTGAGAAAAGAATAATTCGATGTTACAATGTTATCAAAGTAAACTTATTCATGGAGGGAGAATGAAAAAGGGTCTAATTGTTTTCCTGGCAGTTGTTTTTGTGCTACTTCTTGCTGGCACGAGTTACGCCTCTTATTATTATTGGAATGGTTTCGAGGATTACAAAAAAGAGAATCTTGATCTCAAAAACAAAGTTGTAAAATTAGAAAAGGATTTGACCGTTTATACTGCTAAGTCTCAAGAAGCAGAGGAAGATGGAGATGAAACAAAAGACGAAGATGCAGACTCAGAGAGCGCAATCGACACATCATCATGGCTTACTTATACCAATAGTAAATATAATTATACTTTCAAACATCCTGCTAGCTACGGCACAAATGGTTGTAGCACCAAGCCTTGCGGAGAGTTTATAGGGGAAGAAAGTGGTGGCGATCGCACCATGATGCAAGGCGACATAAGCCAAAATGGATGGCCCAATATTGATATTTCTCACCTCTCTTCAAATTATTACAATCCTCCGGCTAATACCGATTTCCGCCAGTGGATACTAGACAACAATCCTCATTTTGCAGGTTTGGTTTCCGCTGTTCCCAGTTATATGATTCACAAAGCCTCCGGCGGGGGGTATGCCGCCTATGACATAACCGTGCCAGGTAGCCAGCAGGCATATTCTCAGCGCTACATAATATTCCTAGATGATGACAGCCGACTTTTTACAATATCCATGACAGACCATCAGGACTATTCAGAAGATTTTTACTCTTCATGGCTTAATACAGTTCTCTTCCCATAAACTGTTTTTATAATAGTCACATTTATAATGGTTTCTCTGATAAAGAGGGACCATTATTTTTTTAATGATGGAGCAGTTACGAAAGCTAAATTTTCTGATAAAATGTAACCATGAAAGCAGGAAAAGAAAAACGTTTCTACATTTTGTCGTTATTATTGATCGCTATCGCGCTGGGCTTTATGTCTGGTTGGCTGGCGAGAGGCGGGAAAACCAAGAAAGATTTAGGCGAAAGCTCTTTATCTACACTGAGGCTATCTGGATATGAATATATTAATCCTCTCTTGGTTTGTGACACGGAGACCGATGAAGATTCTGAAGTCTCTAAAAGATTAGAGCGCCTAGTGGGTGAAATAATCGACAGGAATGTTAGAAAAGGTAATATTAGTCAAGCCTCTGTATATTATCGAGATCTTTCCTCAGGGGTTAGCGCAAATATTAATGAAGCAGAAAGATATTATCCGGCCAGCTTAAGTAAAATTCCTGTAATGATGGCAATATTCAAAATTTCCAGAAACAATCCTGATTTTCTAAACAAAGAGATTCTTTGGAATAATTCAACAGATTATAACGCAAGCCAAATAATTAAACCACAAAAATTTCTAGAGAATGGCAAAAGCTACAGAATTATCGAAGCCATAGAATATATGATAAAGTATTCAGACAATAACTCATTTTATTTTTTGACCGAAAATATTGATAAGGAGACTTTTAACACGACATTTTCCGATTTATTAATACCCATACGCGATGATCCGAATTCATCTCCGGACTACATTACGGCGAAACAGTTTTCATATTTTTTCAGGGTCTTATATAATGCCACATATTTAAACCGACAATATTCGGAGACGTCTTTAAAGCTACTTTCAGAAATTGATTACAAAAACGCATTAGTTGCCGGCTTGCCAGAAGGAACTAAGGTTGCTCACAAGTACGGATATTCGTCGATGCAGCAAGATGGGACTTGGCAAGAGTTTCACGATTGCGGCCTTGTATATAAGAAAGAGAACGCCCCTTATCTTTTATGTATTATGACAAAGAGCAAAGCGGAGCTAACAAAGATTGAAGATAGCGTTAAAGAGATATCGGCAGCAGTTTATAATATTAACTGAGCAATTTTATGAAAGACTCAAAACGTAAGTTTGTCATTCTTCACTCCAATGATATGCATGGTGATTTTTTTGCCGAAGTTGCAAGTGGCAAGGGTGAGTTAATTGGCGGATTATCCTTACTATCCGGATACATTAACAAGGTCAGAAAGGAAGAGAAAAATGTGCTATATGTGATATCTGGCGATATGGTCCAGGGGTCAATTATCGATAGTGAGTATAAGGGTATTTCGACTATTGAGATTATGAATTATCTGGCTCCAGACGTTGTGGCTTTGGGCAATCATGAATTCGATTATGGTTTACCACACCTGCTTTTTTTAGAAAAAGTGGCAAATTTCCCAATTGTAAGTGCTAATCTTTATATTAAGCAATACAACAGAAGATTAATGAAACCGTATCATATAATTAAAAAAGATGGTTTCGAATTTCTTTTTACCGGAATTATTACTGATAAAATTCTAGATGCTTTAAAGCAAGATGAACTCATCGGGAGTTTTGTCACATTGTCAGAGGCAAGTCGTGAGGTTGGGAAAATATGTAACGCATACAAAAACGATGATATCGACCTAACCGTAATACTTACTCACATCGGTTTTGAATCAGATCTCAAACTTGCTAAGATGATGAAAAAAGAGTGGGGTGTAGACATGATAATTGGAGGTCATTCGCACACCATATTAGAAAAACCGAGTAAGATAAATGAGATATTAGTTACTCAGGCCGGTGTTGGGACCAATCAAATTGGTCGCTTTGATATAACAGTAGATGACGAAAGTAATTCCATCGTCGATTATGAGTGGCGTCTAATTCCGATAGACAACAGAGTTGCGCAACCGGATAAAAAATTAACTGAATACATAGAATCGTTTAAAAAGAAAGTTGATGATAAATATAACGTGATGATTTCAAAGCTATCGCGTAAACTGACTCATCCGGTAAGAGAGCAAGAGACATCATTGGGAAATTTGGTTGCAGACGCTTTTAGGGATTCTGCAAATTGCGATGTTGCTTTAGTTGGTTCTGGATCAATTAGATCAAAAGAGCTTGGCCCTGTTGTGTCGCTAATGGATTTAATGCAATGTTTTCCATATGATGATTCGTTGACAAGATTCACAGTAACCGGTAGTTCCTTGCTTGAGATATTCAAACATATTATGAGGCTGGAGAACAGGGACGGCGAGGGTGAGTGCTATCAGGTATCAAGTGGAGTTTGTGCTGTTTATTGTGATGAGGATAATAAACTTGTGGAGCTTTCGATTAACAATAAACCGGTCGATAGGAGCGAATTTTACACAATCTGTTTACAGGGCTATCATGTTAATAACTCAGAAAAATATCTTAATATTACTGCTAAGCAATTAAATGAATCTGGTCAGACCAAAGTGGTTTCTACCTCTGCTCAAGAGGTACTAGAGGAATTTTTGCGCAACAATCAAAATATTTATAGAGAAGTAGAGGGAAGGTTAATTTATAAGTGAGGAGGTAATTGTGGACGAAGCAAGCAAAAATCAAACTGAAGCATCGGTGGAGAAGAACGCTAATGGTGTCGTAAAAAAGAGTGGCAGCAAAACGGTAATTATCATTATTGTTGTGGTATTGGCTATTTTAGGTGCGGGTGGATATTTTGTAAGTAGATTTTTTGCAGAAAAAGCCGGAGAGCAGATCGCCGAGAAACTTTTAGAAAGTGGCACGGGAGCAAAGGTTGATATCGACAATAATGGTGAAAACGTTAAAATTGAAACTGATGAAGGGTCTTTGGAATACGATAGTAATGCGGAGTGGCCTACAGATCTTCCAAATAATGTCCCAAAAATTTCTGGTGGCTCAATAACCGCTGCTTCAAAGGTTAGTGATACCGATAGTGGCAACGCTTGGACAATATCAATGGCAGATATTAGTAAAGAGGAATATGAGGCATATCAAAAATCTCTAATTGCTGCTGGTTGGCAGGAGGAGAGCTCATATACAAGTAGCTCATCTATGTCTCAATACGGCGATGGTAGCAATATGGTAGTATTGGTTCACACTCAGGAGGATTCTGTGTTGACAATATCTGTTTCCAAAAAATATGCTGAGTAAATACGGTAAAAGACCCGGATCAGAGATAATTACCGTAAACGATAAGATGCAGAGCGGGTATAGTTACATTTTAACTGAAAATGAAGGTAGTAATTTCCAGAATGGTTTTGCGCCAGATTTGTCCCCCGCAGAAATGTTAGAATTAGGAGTATTTGGCGGTAAATATTTGACCGATTGTTTAAAAGAGTTCCCTGCAAGCTGGTTTCATAAGGCTAAGCTCTCTCCTGGCCATTACGACACGAGAGTTAATTATTTCCGGGTTAGAGCAAGTCAACCGTTGTCAGTTTGGAGAAAAAGAGGTTGGCTAACCCCGGAGGATCCTCGTGGCTGGTTTCAGTGGTACTGTAGATATTATTTGGGTCGTCGTATTAATAAGGTAGACGAATGGCAGATAGAAAGATGGAAAGGGATTAAAAGGCATGTCTCACAGATTGCCCACAATTGTCGACCTTTTGACCTCTCTTGCAGGCCTCGTCAGAGACAAGCCCTGTTGCACTGGGCTTATGATTCGCGAAAGATGTAAATATTATAATTAGTTATTACCGGAGAATTCAGATGGATATTGTCCAAATTCAAAAAAGAATTGAAGCGATGGAGAATCTGCAGAGGGAGATTCGAGACGCCAAACAAATGCTAAAAGAGGAACTCGAAAACGATGAGCGTTATGCCGAGGCATTGGAGCACTCAAACGAGGAAAACTCTAAGAAAAAGAGGATAAAAGAGGAGATAGAAAATTCCGGCTCTAACAAAAAATTGTTACAGGAGATCAAGGAGAATAAAGAAGAGTTAGACACGCTCAGAGAAATACTTTCCGCAGAGCTCATGCAGTTATACGCGGAGCAAAAAACAGATGAAATTACTGATATAAATGGTGATGTAAGAAAGTTTAAAGTTTCTGTAAAGCTTTTAGGTAGAGGGAATAAATATGATGACAGGGACACCTATGGCAAATTTAATAAAGAGTAATACTAATTATTAAATAGGGTTAACAATGAACATTAAGAGCATTTCTCCTAAGGCTGCTTTTTCAATAGTAATTATTTTATGGCTGTTGCTTGCAGCAATCTTTTACTTTACAACTGGTGAAGTCGGTTCAGTATACGGTATAACTTTGGCGCTCATAATTAGTATTATAGTGATGTTGGCAAACTATTTATCTGAGTGGGAAGGAAAAATTACTGAAATTAAAACCGAAACACATAATAGCACTGACAGTGATGGCAATACTGATTCAAGGCAGGTTACATACGCAATCTTGAGGCTGGACAATGGAAAGCGAAAAAAAATTGTGCTAATGCCCGGCTGGGAGATGGGAGATCGACTAAAAAAAGAAAAATGGGAAGGAAGCATTAAAAAAGAGATTGATTAGTTTTCCAAGTCAACAAAAAAAGGCCTGGTGGCCTTTTTTTGTAAATATATAACAATTACTTTTGTTCTGAGGCGGCTTTTTTTACATCCTCGTAGTTTTCTTCCAGCATTTCTTTAATTTCTTTTGCGTCTTTGGCGGAAATCTTTTTGCTAGCTTCGTAAACCTTAACAACCTTCTGTACAACCTGACTATATTTTTCTTTGGTAAAACTGCCAGCCGCTGCTAACTCTTTGGATATTAAATCCTTCATTTCATGCATGTATTTGGCAATATCAGCACGGGTTTCTTTGCCAGATTTAGGGGCAAATAAGATACCGGCAACCGCGCCTGCAATTGCTCCAACTGCCAAACCGGTAATCAACTTTTTGGTATCATCTTTCATCTTTTTCTCCTTTTCTTGTTCTAATTAGTTGAATAATTTCTACAATGGTATTTTTGACTGCATCTATTGTGAAAAGGCCCTTAAGAAATGTTTCGATGGAAGTTGAGGTGTCGACAATAGACTGCGACACTTCAGAAATGGTGTTTTTTGCCATGTCGGCCAAATCTTCTGCCTTATTGGCAAGCTTATTGACTCTAATAAAAAATATTACAACTAAAACCCCAATTACCAAAATAAAGAGGCTGGCTAATATTGCGAATACTGACATGCTAACAAAAAATAAGTTATTAAGTTCCATAAATTCTCCTTTGATTACATTATAACATAAATATATAGTGTTAAGAATATGATATAATTTGTTATGACTAATAACTAACTTGCTGGAGAGAAAAATGGAATACGCAATAGGAGTAGTAGTTTTTTTGCTCATTATCAGTCTGAGGCAGGTTAATCAGTATGAAAAGGGTGTTAGGTTTATGTTTGGAAAATACAACGGGATCGCCCAGCCGGGCTGGAGGATAGTAATACCTATAATACAGTCAATGGCTAAGGTTGATATGCGCACGAAGGCGGTCGACGTTCCAGATCAAGAAGCGATTACTAAGGATAATATATCAACAAAAATTAATGCGGTGCTTTACTACAAAGTTGTTGATGCTGATCGAGCAATTTTGGAGGTCGAAAATTATTATTATGCCGTGTCTCAACTGGCTCAGACAAGTATGAGGAATATTGTTGGAGAAGCCACTTTAGATGAACTATTGTCCGAAAGGCAAGCAATTTCTGAAAAAATTCAGTTAATCGTCGATAAAGCTACTGACCCATGGGGTATAAAGGTTTCTAATGTCGAGCTTAAAGATATCTCTTTGCCTGAAGAGATGAAAAGGGTTATTGCCAAACAAGCCGAAGCGGAGAGGGAGAGGAGAGCCGTCATCACTAAAGCAGAGGGAGAGTATATTGCCTCAGCAAATCTATCAAAAGCAGCAGAAGTGCTTGGGAAAACTCCCGGCGCTTTACATCTAAGAACTCTATATTCTTTAAACGATCTAAGCAGTGATCAATCAAATACAGTAATTTTTGCTCTGCCTGTCGAAATAATGAAGGCGATAGAGGGATTTATACCAAAAAAGTAATCAGAGATTGTGAAATATAAAGGTAAAAAAATTTCTTCCAGTCACTCCACTGTTACGGAGGCATCCGCTAAGACAATTAAGCTTATCTATAACTGTCCAGAGGTTTATAAGATATCTTTGGGGATAATAGCAAAATGTAACAGCAGTCGAGGTGATCTTAATGTCAAAATAAAAGATACCTTATCCGGAGTCGAGCTGACCGTAAGGGGCAGAGCAGACAAACAAAAGGTATACGTCTATATATCTGATCCAAATCAAAACAGGGATATTGTTAGAGACAAATTAACCTCTCTTTGCGATGCTTAGTATCGCAGCTGTTCTTCCTTTTTGGCCTCTTCCTTTTTTAGAGATAGATCAATCTTGATTTGTCTGACATTGGCTGGTTCGGCTGCTAATAATTTGTTTTCAAAGTGATGTATTGCAAATCCTTGTGGGTATCTCAAGGTGTCTGCTCCAGAGTAGGAGGAAAAGACTATCGAGTTTGTGGTCTGGTTAATGAGTAAAGAGTAATATGGGTATCTAACAACGAGGTAATCATAACCTGCTCCTCCTTTAATTAGCTCGCCTTTAACGGCAACTTTCCCTGACTCGGTTTTTTCTTCCACTCCATACGGACTCATAATTAGTTCTGCTTCTGCAAAGTTAGGATTTTTGTTGCCAGACAGGTCAAAATAATTCTCGTCGATGTACATTTTATAATATATTGATTTGATATAATCATTTTCTTTTTTTGTCAGCTGCTCTAAGTTATCGGGTAGCGGTCCTGCCAGTTTGTATTTCAAGTATAGATATTCTGTATCTGTAGCGAAAGAGATGTTTTTAATTATAAAGAAAGGCAGAGAGTATATATCGGGGTCCTCAGCAGTATTGAACTTGGGGCTAATGTTATCATTTTGTACTATAACATCGTACTTCTGTGGGGCCAGAGAGCTTTGGTTTAACCCGTTTTTGTTGGAAATTAACCAAATAAAAAAAATAAAATATACCAATAAAATTAAGTAAATGTAAACCAACAGAGTTTTGTATAATTTGCGGTTCATTTATATATACTATTATATACTACTAAGAACAAAGTCAAGCGTAAGTAGTATATTAATTTGGCCACATGAATATTATAGTATATATCATAGCCGGATTCAAGAGTGTTAATTGCTTGATCAATCTGTTAATATAATTATAGCTAAGCAGTAATTATTAATAAGGATAATAGCATGATACTAATTTTATTAGTGATACCAGCAATCTATTTTTCCTTCTTATCATTTGTTGAAGTTTACAAAGCCGTGGATAAGAAGAACAGAGTTCATAAAACAAAAATTGCGCTCTATCTGATTCTTGTGTCCTTTATTCTTATTTTATTCGCAAATATTTTTGCTTTTGATGCCACAGAGTCTAACTTCGGAACATCGTATTGGTTGACCGCCACAATCTATTACTTATTGGTATCTATGATGAGCGGATATGTTTTTTTGGTAATAAAAAGGAGTCGCAGTAGAAAGAATATAACCAAGCTAACATTAACAATTTTTACTATATTGCTTTATGTGCCTGTTATTGTTTGGATGAGCAGAGTTTATTCTGTGGGTATATATAGTGGTAAGTTTGGTACCTCGGCAAAATATGCAAAAAAAATTGTTGACCAAAACATTAATCCCCGGGTTAACCATAACGTAATTTCAAGTTATAGGGTCGGAGATAATTGGAATGTTAAGGTTGATTTTATAAGTAGGGATGGTGAAATAAAGGTAACAAAGAATTACAGGGTCGGCATTAATGACGGAAAAATTATCAAAGAAGGCAAAGCAGTTAAATTCTCAGTAACTAAATCGCTTATGCCAATAGATGATGCAGAGATAATACTATTTTCAAGTAACTCTGGTCAGACGCAAAATAGTTACGATTGGGACAAAATTGATTATATGAAAAGTGATGAAAATGGTGTGGCTGAAACAGATATTGACATTAAGGATAACGTCTATTATTTTGTTCAGATAAAAGATTGTAGTCTTGCCTGCCAGAGCGTGTATTATAAATTAGGAGAGCCCATAAAAGGAGAATATAGAATTGAATACAACCCGCTCCAATATAATGTTGTTGAGATCTAGCAAAAACTAGTTCACACCATGATTTTGCGCCTCTTAATTTCATTATATACGAAGTAGCACAAGAGCAGCGCCCCTACAATATCTATAGAATAATGACCTCTTGAGAGAATCAGTGTTATAATTTCTCCAATAACGCACAATAAAGCCAACCCCTTCAAATACTTCGTGCTAGCAGAGTCTCTAAGAATTAAATAGGTGATTGTGACCATAATTGTGTGTCCCGAAGGAAAAGCACCATATTGTTTTATGGCAGATATACCATATTGCGCGTCATTCCCGTTGATACCTCCAAGTGGAGTCATAATAATCAGAAATGCTCTTAGCAAATATACCCAAGCATAGTTGGCCAGGATGTAATTTGCATTTTTAAACTTATTTATTACCATGTAATAAATAATGAGCAAAAAGCTAAAAATATTAAATATATCGGTCAAATACTGCAAAGAGGGGTAGTGTGGAGTGATTTTAAACATGAGGTCTGTGACTGCAACTCTATCTGGAAAAAATGTTTTTATTATCCATGATCCTACAAAATTTGCTACTACTGCCACCAAAAGAAATAACACGTTTACGTATGTTTTGTTGCTAATAGGTTTGAACTGTGTGTTTTTGTTGTGCATAATATTATATTAATAAATTGATTCCACGAAGTAAAATGAAGTGATAAAATGGCTTTATGGACAAAAATAAATTAAAAAATCATTTAGAAAAGTTAAAAGAGCAAATTAATGAGCACAGATACAGATATTTTGTGCTAGATGATCCTATTATTAGCGATTCGGTTTATGACTCGCTATTTCACGAACTGACAAAGCTTGAAGAGGCCCATCCTTATTTGATAACTCCTGATTCACCTACTCAAAGAGTTGGAGCTGAGCCCGCTAAGAGATTTAATAAAGTTAAGCATCAAAGCAGGATGTTGTCGATTAATGATGTGTTTAATTTTGATGAATTGGAGAAATGGCAAGAGAGATTAATTAAACTCGGTGCTGGCGATGTTATAGAAAATAAAGGCTACTTCTGTGAATTGAAAATGGATGGACTAGCGGTGTCTTTGGTATATGAAAATGCCGTATTGAAAGATGGGGCAACCAGAGGCGATGGTAGCACGGGAGAGTTGGTTACCAGCAATTTAAAAACCATCTCCTCAATTCCTTTAAAGCTAAACAATAATTTTGACCTTAACAGCAATGATGACGGCCATATATTATGTTCTCGCGCCAAAGATAAAATTATGAATGGTCGTTTTGAAGTTAGGGGAGAGGTTTTTTTATCAAAGAGCGACTTTAATAAATTAAATTCAGAAAGAAGGCAGCAGGGCCTGACAGAATATGCCAATCCACGGAATATTGCTGCCGGAAGCATTCGTCAGCTTGATCCGAAAATAACCGCTGAGAGAGACTTGGATTTCTTTGTTTACTCTGTGGCTGATAAAGTTGGATTAGAGTTGCATAGCCAAGAACATCAGTTGGCGAAGTGTCTCGGCTTTAGAGTTAATGCTAACAACAAACATTGCAAAGATATTGATGAGGTCAAGGAATATTTAAGATATTGGCATAAAAATAAAGAGAATCTGCCTTATCAAACGGATGGGGTAGTGGTTGTTGTGGAGGATAAAAAGGAGTTCGATAGATTAGGAGTTGTAGGAAAAGCGCCTAGAGGTATGATTGCCTATAAGTTCCCTGCAGAAGAGGCTACAAGCAGAGTATTGGATATTGTTGTTCAAGTTGGCAGAACCGGTAAACTAACTCCTGTTGCAGTAATGAATCCGACAATTGTAGCAGGCTCCACTGTGTCTAGAGCAACATTGCATAACTTGGATGAAATAAAAAGAAAAGATATTAGGATTGGCGACTCTGTAATTGTTCGAAAAGCTGGCGACGTGATACCAGAAGTTGTCGCCGCAATTAAAGAGATGAGGGTTGGCAATGAAATAGAATTTATGATGCCGGATACGTGCCCAATTTGTGGCGGGAAGGTGATAAAAAGAGAGGGGGAAGTCGATCATTATTGTCCAGATTTGAATTGTAGTGTTAGACAGGAGAGGGGAATTGGGCATTTTGTGTCGAAAAATGCTTTTAATATTGAGGGACTTGGTCCAAAAATAATTGAGCAACTGCTTAATAGCGGCCTGATTAAAGACGCTTCTGATATTTTCGCCCTAACTGAGGGAGATTTACAGCCGCTAGAAAGATTTGCGGAAAAGTCAGCTAAAAATTTACTGGATGCAGTTGAGCAGAGCAAAAAAATATCGCTCGAGAGATTTATCTATGCATTGGGAATTAGACATGTGGGAAATGAAACAGCAACTGACATTGCGGCTCAGTTTGGGAATTTAGACGCCATCTTAAACGCCGGTAGGGGGGAGTTTGAAGCAATGTATGGCGTAGGAAAGAAAGTGGCTGACTCTATTGCTGATTACTTTAGTGATCAAAAAAACATTAATTTCATCAAGGGCTTAAAAGATCGAGGAATAAATATTTTACCGTATCACTCCCCTATTAAATCTCAAAAATTAGAAGGCAAAACTTTTGTTGTGACAGGCAAGCTTGAAAGCATGACTAGAGATGATGCCCACAAAAAAATTGTCCAGTCTGGTGGTAAAGTTGCCTCCTCCGTGACCAGTAAAACTGATTATTTAGTGGCTGGAGAAGACGCCGGGAGTAAGTTGCTAAAAGCGCAGAAGTTTGGCACAACAATTATTACTGAAAGGGATCTTCTTAAATTAATTTAAGAGAGCAGCCTCGAATTATCATAGCCCGAGACATAAAGAGGCCACGAAAGTATGTAAATATTAAATTTCTAGACCGTTCCGCCAGCCGAGGAGTGTTGGCTGGCGGCGGTTTAACTGACCGAGGATGATCAGTTTAATGATTGCGGACTAGGAGCCGTTCCTGGCTCTGTGTTTGGTGGATCTGCGGTTGGTCGGCCTGTCTCCCTTCGACCTAACCCCCAACAACTTCAGGGCAGGCTTCGACTCTTTGCCCTCGGGGTCTGTCGCTCTGACTGCTTCAAGAACGAGTTTGCGGGGGCAACGAACAGGCTTGTGTGCGCCCCCTACCCTGATCTCAATGTCGCTGTTCCTATGAAGGACTTGCGTCGCTTTCGGGTCGCGAATCAGCACTTGCGCCAGTACTGACGCTTGCTCCCTTCGGTCGTTGCAGAACCTTGCTTCTTCGAGCAATTCCAGGGTTTTCGACATGAGCTACACCTCCCGGGTGTGTGAGCTAGTCCATTTACTTGAATACATCAAAAGTATATACTTTGTCAAAGTTGATCGTGTGGATAAATAGTGCTAGGATAAAGAAGAATTTGATATTATTGTTGCTATAAGGTTATCTTTTGGCAGAAATTTTTTAGGTATTAGTAAATAGGTGCTTTTATGACAAAGCTATCAATTGATGATGTTGAGCATATCGCTCGTCTTTCCCGCTTAGAACTAACACAAGCAGAGAAAGAGAAATTTGCAAAACAGCTTTCAAATGTTATCGGTTATGTTGAAGAGTTGAATGAAGTCAAAACAAATGATGTGGAGGTGATGTCACAGGTAACTGGTCTCAATAATGTAACCGAGATTGATTTACTAGAAGCCGGTAATATCTCTTATAATCATATAGAGAAAAATGCACCTGAATTCAGAGATGGTAGTTTTGTGGTGCCTGGAATTTTTCAAGATTAAATATTGAAGGTCAAAAATAAAAGATATGAAACACCTATATAAACTTACAATAAAAGAAGCATCAGACAAACTATATAGAGGCGAAATCACTTCGGTTGAACTTGTTAATTCTGTTATGGAAAGAATCGAGCAGATAGAAGATAAAGTGGGGGCCTATATTACGGTTACACGGGAGCTAGCTCTAGAGCAGGCAAAAAAAAGCGACGAGCGAAGAAAAAAAGGTAGAGTTCTATCGCCCATTGATGGCATTCCAATTGCAGTCAAAGACTTGTTTAACACAAAAGGGGTAAGAACTACTGCGGCCTCAAAAATATTAGATGATTTTGTGCCGCAATATGAATCCACGGCTACCAAAAAATTATGGGATGCAGGAGCAGTTTTAGTGGGAAAAACCAACTTAGATCAGTTCGCAATGGGTTCCAGCACAGAAACAAGCGCTTTTAAGACTACCAAGAACCCTTGGGATCTTTCACGTGTGCCCGGTGGTTCAAGCGGAGGAAGCGCTGCAGCTGTGGCTGCCGATATGTGTATTGCCGCTTTAGGCACCGACACCGGAGGTAGCATCAGACAGCCGGCATCACTATGCGGGATAGTAGGGTTAAAACCTACATACGGCAGAGTGTCCAGATACGGTGTAAACGCCATGGCATCAAGTTTAGATACAATAGGCCCAATGACCAAAACTGTCGAAGATGCAGCAATTCTATTGAATATAATTGCCGGTCAGGATAAATACGATTCTACAACTTTAGCTACTAAAGTTCCGAATTATTTAAGCTCTTTGGGTCAAGATATAAAAGACCTAACAATCGGTATTCCTAAAGAATTTTACGGCAAAGGCATGGATAGTGAAGTTGATATGATTGTAAAAAACGCGATCAATATTTTTAAAGAACGTGGCATTAAAGTAGTTGAGGTATCGCTGCCAAGCGTGAAATATGCTTTAGATGTTTACTATATTATTGTTTGGGCTGAGGTGGCTTCCAATATGGCGCGTTACGACGGGATTCGCTATGGGCATAGTAAAATCAAAAATCAAAAGCTTGTCTCGAGTAAGTCCGAGGGATCAAAAATCAAGAATTTGGAAGATGTATATATCACAAGCAGAACAGAAGGGTTGGGCGATGAGGTTAAGAGAAGGGTGATGCTTGGTAATTATGTTCTGTCTTCCGGCTACTATGATGCTTACTATAAAAAGGCACAGCAAGTTAGGAATTTAGTCAAGCAGGATTTTGAAAAAGTATTTAAAAATGTTGATATTCTTTTAACTCCGGTCTCCCCTACTGCGGCTTTTAAAATTGCTGAAAAAACTGATAATCCACTACAGATGTACTTAAGTGATATTCATACCGTGCCAATTAATCCAGCAGGTGTTCCTGCCATGAGCATTCCTGCTGGTTTTACAAAAAATAATCTACCGGTTGGGATTCAGTTGATAGCACCACAATGTGGGGAAGAAACGATATTTAAATTGGCAAGTGCTTTTGAGAAGGTGACAGATTTTCATAAACAAAGGCCAAATTTATAAGACACACTGCTACTAATCTTTTTCTCATGAAATGCTGACTGTTCAAATTATTAACCTAAAAAGCTAATACCCAAGAAGCTAAAAAGCAAATTTATATGACAAAAGAAAAAATTATTGAAATCTGCAAAAAAAAGTCCGTGAGTTTTATCCATCTACAATTTTCTGATTTAGATGGTGTTGTAAAAAGCGTGGAGATACCAGAATCACAATTGCCTGATACATTAGAAAGCGGCAAATGGTTTGATGGCTCCTCCATTGAAGGATTTGCAAGAATCGCGGAGAGTGACATGTTTTTACAGCCTGATCTCGAAACTTTTGCCGTATTGCCTTGGGAAAATGAAGAGTCTTTAATATCTGCTAGAATCATCTGCGATGTAATGACTCCAGACGGGGAGGTCTTTCCTGGCGACCCAAGAGGAATTTTAAAGAGAAACCTGAATGAAGCAAAAAAGTTGGGCTATACCTTTAATGTCGGCCCAGAGCTGGAGTTTTTTCTGTTCGAAAAAAGCGAAGACAATGGAATAATTTTAGCCCCAATAGACTCGGCTGGATATTTTGACTTTTCTGCTGATTGGGCGAGTACCGTTAGAAAAGAGATTTCAAACGCGGCAGAAGAGATGGGTATAGAGATAGAGACCATCCACCATGAAGTTTCTAGAAGCCAACACGAGATTGATTTCAAGTATGGAGATGCTCTGCAAGCTGCTGACAATGTAATAACTCTAAAATTTATCATAAAGGCTGTTGCTGAAAGACACGGCTTGCATGCAACATTTATGCCCAAGCCAATATTCGGCATAAATGGCAGTGGTATGCATGTACACCAAAGCCTCTCCAAAAACGGCAAAAATGCATTTTACGACGAAAAAGATGAATATGGGTTGTCTAAAATTGCCAAAAGTTTTATTGCTGGTCAGCTAAAATATGCTACTGGTATTTGCATGGTCATGTCTCCCCTTGTTAATTCGTACAAGAGACTGGTTCCAGGTTACGAGGCGCCGGTTTATCTTTCTTGGGCGAGGATTAATCGTTCTGCCCTAATCCGTGTGCCACGTTTTATAAAATCCGAAGCATGCAGAATAGAGCTAAGATCCCCTGACCCTTCTTGTAATCCATATTTAGCTTTCTCTACTATGCTTGTTTCGGGCTTAACTGGCATCAAAGAGGGTCTAACTGCCCCATCTCCTATTGAGGAAAATATATATGAGATGAGCGATAATGACAGAAAGTTAAGGAATATCGGAACGTTGCCAGATTCGCTCGGTAGCGCCGTTAAAGAATTTGAAAAATCAGATATCGCTTTGCGCGCACTTGGTGATCATTGTTTTAAAAGATTGATAGATTCAAATAACAAAGAGTGGGATGAATACAGGTTACGTGTGAGCGAGTGGGAGACGGAACAGTATCTTGAAAAATATTAATATTCTTTATATAAATTCTAATAATCAATCATCAATAACCAGACAAATTCCAGTAGCCAACGACCAAATTTCAAATTCTTGGATTTTGTGACTCGAGGCTTGGAATTTGCTCCGAAGGAGTCAGATGGGGAAAAATCAGAGAACAAGAAAGGCCAGGAGGGAAGAAGAAGAAAAAAGAATCCAGGAGGTAATTAAACGAAAGCAAAATGAGAAAAATTACTGGATTAATTTTTGGCGCAGAAGTAGCTTTTGGATATATACTGTATGTTTAATTTTGAGCCTGGCATATCCATTTTTGTTACCCACACTAGATCGTGCGCAATACAGAAATATGAACGAGGCTATAATCCATACCAGCATGGGAGATATTACCGTATCTCTTTATAATATGGATGCACCAAAAACTACTGATAATTTTGTTAAGCTCTCTCGTTCCGGCTATTATAATGGTTTACTGTTTCACAGAGTAATCAAAGATTTTATGATCCAGGGCGGTGATCCAAAAGGAGATGGCACGGGCGGAGAGAGTGCCTGGGGCGGTGAATTTGAGGATGAAATTAATGCAGACAGCCTGGGATTAGATAAAATTTTAGTAAAAGATGCTTCATTTCTTAAGGGTTTGCATAATGAAGAAGATTTAACGAATTTTGCCGGTTATTCAGTTAAGGAATTCTACAAATCTCAGGGATTTAATTATAATGAAAAACTAAATTCTCATAAGTTAAACACCGGCAGTTTGGCTATGGCTAACTCCGGCCCGAACACAAATGGCAGCCAATTTTTTATTGTAACCGGAGGAGAGATGCCACATTTGGATGGCAGACACACAGTTTTTGGCCAAGTTACAAGTGGTATGGATGTAGCGACTGCGATATCTGAAGTAAGCACAAACGAACAAGATAACAAACCAACAAGTCCAGTTACTATTAATTCGATTGAGATTAAGTAAATGGCAAAACGTCACCATTATAAAACCGGTTACAAAGAAGACGGTCCAACAATAATAGAAACTGTTTTAGTTGGATTTTTCAAGGCTCTTTGGTGGCTTGCAACTTTGCCTTTTCATAAGGGCAAAAAACGTGGTGGTTTATCTGCTGACGATATACAATACGTTGTATCAAAGCGTCAGGAGATTGAAAAAATGTGTCAAAGTGATAGTATTTATGAGTTGCGCCATGCAGTTATTGAAGCCGACAAATTGTTTGACTTTGTTTTGAAAAAGAAAGGATACACGGGGGAGACCTTTGCTGATCGACTCCGTAACGCTGAAAAATATATGGATAGCGCGATATACCAAAGCATATGGGATGCGCATAAAGTCAGAAATACCGTAGCTCATAGCCAAGAAGAGATCTCTGCCCCACATATAAAATCAGCAATAAATCGACTTTTGAACGGCATAAAGTATTAACTGGTATCATATGTCTGAGTTATTAAATATTGATGTCAACAGAGAATCTACCAGAGTTTACTGTTTGGAAAAATTGCGTCAAGCGGTAGAAGAATATGATGATACGATTCCTAAAGATCCGGTGCCTAGTTTTGGCCAAACAGACTTTATTAAGGCCAAGGTTCGCAGCGGATGGTTTATGTCGATTCTTGGCTATGTTGACGTTGCTCATGATTGCGGTCTTATTCCTGAAGATGTTTGGCAAGAGCAACAACAGCTTGAAGCAAAATATCTTAACCAAGATTTCTCCGTTAGACCAACTACGGCCGAAGATATCAGTGAAATTGACGGATTCACACGCAGGATAATTAGCATATTGGATTCAAAAAATGGAACAGTTTAAAACAACAATCGGGTTAGAAATTCATGTCCAGCTAGCAACGAATAGTAAGATGTTTTGTCGTTGCGACAATGTATCGGAGAAATCTGCTCCCAATACAAATGTCTGCCCAAGATGTTTGGGAATGCCTGGCACGTTGCCAGTAGCAAATCGCCAAGCCATTGAGTGGACTATTAAAACAGGCTTGGCCTTAAACTGCGAAATTCCGGAGGAATCAAAGTTTGATCGAAAACACTATTTTTACCCAGACCTACCCAAGGGATATCAAATTAGCCAATATGATCAGCCTCTGTGCAAGGGAGGGTGGCTTGAGATTCAAGCAAAAAGTAACAATCAAAAAACTAAAAAGATAATTTTAAATAGAATACATCTCGAAGAGGATGCAGGTAAGCTGGTGCACAAAGGCAAAGACTCTTTGGTGGATTTAAATCGTGCCTCAACACCGCTAATGGAGATAGTCACTGAACCATGTATTGAGTCTCCGGCGGAAGCAAGAGAGTTTTTACAAGAGTTGCAACTTTTGATTCGTTATCTTAAGGTCTCAGAGGCTTCGATGGAAAAGGGTCATTTGCGTTGCGATGCGAACATCTCAATATCTGATAAACCAAAAAACAATAATCAAAAGTCAAAGATGTCGGAGATCGTTGAGATTAAGAATTTGAACTCATTCAAGTTTGTCGAGAAAGCGCTGGAATATGAAGAAAAACGTTTAAGGGAAGAATATAAAAATTGGCCTGATTCCCGTAAAAAAGTAACCAGAGGTTTTGATAGTGATAAGGGCGTGACTTACGAACAAAGACACAAAGAGGAAGCTAGTGATTACAGATATTTCCCTGAGCCGGATGTGCCACCAATAAAAGTTAGAATTCAGAAGTCAAAAGTCAAAATTAAGGAAGGGGAGTTTGACTTAGAAGAAATTAAAAAATCAATTGGGCATTTGCCTCATTTGCTCCGCGATCATCTGGCGGAAAAACAAGTCCCGCAGCATGTCGCAGATAAAATAGTTAATAATCCCGAACACGCTTGGTATCTAATAGACTCCGAGAATTTGGAGAAAGAGATTGCTACTTGGGTTACGGAGGAGGTCAATGCTCAAATATCGGCTCATAAAATTTCTTATGAAGAGTATAAAAAGAGGGTTCCAATAACCCATTTGGCGGATCTTTTGTCTTTGGTAAAAGCGGGTAAAATTTCCACAACCGCCGCTAAAGAGGTTTTCTCAGAGATGGTTGCGACTGGTCTTAGAGCCTTAGAGATAGTAGAGTCTAAGGGCCTAGAACAGATATCTGATGATAATGAGCTGGAAATAGTAGTAAAGAAAATTTTATCTGATAACCCTCAAGAGGCTCAAAGGTTAAAAGATGGGGATAAAAAATTGATGGGATTTTTTATAGGTCTAATAATGAAAGAAACACAAGGCCGCGCTAATCCCCAAGTCGCTGCGTCAATTATCAATAAAAATATCTTCTAACTCTTCAGCGGATTTTAAGTTTTGTCGGTCACAATAATATTGCAATAATAAATAATATAAGTGAGGAGATATGGCAAAGATCATTTTTGAAGAGGATGTAGATCATTCTGATTCTGTTAGAAAAAAACGTGGGGGAAGATCATTCGGGCTAGCTGCGGTTGTAGTGCTGGTGAGCTTAGTGGTCGGATTGATTGGTGGGCTTGGCAGTATTTATCTCTTAAGCTACGATAACGGCAGTTTGGCCGAGAAGTTAGGTATTCAAAACGCCATTGATGTGCCTATAACCACAACCAAAACCGAGAAATTGGTATTAGAGGAATCTAATGCGATTATTACAGCATCTGAAAAAGTGTCCCCATCTGTTGTTTCTATAGTCTCGAAACAAGTATATCAAGACATT
This sequence comes from bacterium ADurb.Bin212, assembly GCA_002070055.1. Lineage (GTDB taxonomy): Bacteria > Patescibacteriota > UBA1384 > XYA2-FULL-43-10 > XYA2-FULL-43-10 > MWCM01. The sequence goes on from MWCM01000002.1 coordinate 67,462, forward strand.
TTTGGTCGTTCATACGAATCATCCGGCGCTGGAACAGGGTTTATAATTACCAGTGACGGACTAATTATTACCAATAAGCATGTCGTTGCAGACGAAAGTACTCAATATACCGTAGTGTTATCAGATGGTCGAAATTTTGATGCAGTAGTCCAATCGAGAGATACTTATTTAGATTTTGCGGTTATCAAAATTGATGCTAAAGATCTGCCTGTAGTGGAGTTGGGAGATTCAGATGAGATGCAGATAGGGCAGTGGGTAGTGGCAATCGGCAACGCATTAGGGCAGTTTCAAAATACGGTGACAGTAGGAGTTATATCTGCTAAGAATCGACAGATTGATGCTACTGATAGCAGCGGTAGGAATTCAGAAACATTAGATAACCTTTTGCAGACAGATGCAGCTATTAATTCCGGCAACTCAGGTGGGCCGTTAACCAACCTAAAGGGGCAGGTAATAGGTATAAATACCGCAGTTGCTTCTCAGGCGCAAGGCATAGGCTTTGCTATACCGATTAACTCAATAAAAAGTGCCCTGGATAGCATAAAAGAAACAGGAAAAATTGTCCGTCCATATTTGGGTGTTCGGTATGTAATGATTACCAAGGATATTGCTGAACAGAATGATTTGAGTGTTGACTATGGAGCTTTAATAATTAGGGGAAATGGTTTAGGGCAGGTTGCGGTAGTCCCTGGTTCTCCGGCCGATAAAGCCGGCTTGGTTGAAAACGATATAATATTAGAGGTAAATGGCGAGAAAGTTGGTTCTAACAGCGGTTTGGTTGCTTTGGTATCTAAATATAAAGTTGGCGAGGAGGTCACCCTTAAGGTTTTAAGCAAGGGCGGCGAAAAAACCGTTAAAGTAAAACTAGAAGAGATGAAATAGATCTATCCCAAATATAAATATACACCCGCTAAGGGTGTATATTTTTATTTGGAAAACATCCATTAACATAGCCAAGGGTCATTGAACTGTTCATTTAACAATTTTAACAAACCCCTTGAATCTTGAAGAATTAGAAACTGTGCCCATCTTTAAATTTTGTTTGTAGCATAATTTTTCAAGCTTGTTAATTTGTGACTCGTCGACTTCCAGCAGGGCGGCACCACCATTTTTAAGTTTTTTGGGGAGTCCTTTAATTAACTTTTCTATCAATAGCAAACCCTGTTTGTCCGAGTAGAGTGCTATTTTAGGCTCAAATTTGAGCCCGATGCTATCAGGAGTAAGGTATTTAGCATAAGGTTTATTGATGTCCAGATAAGGTAAATTTGCTAAAACCAAGTCGAATTGTTTTGGGATCCGTTTATTGTTAAATAAGTCTGATCTGAAGAATTTGATATTATTACATCCGAGCTTTTTTGCATTCTTCCTGGCTACTTTTAGTGCTAGGGGCGAGATATCAGAAGCAAACAATTCGATATGTTGCTTGGTGCGGAATTTGTTGGCCAAAGAGATAATTATGCAGCCGCTACCTGTGCCTAGATCAAGAATAGTTAGCTTCTCGTTTTCGTTCGATTCAATGATCTTCGCCGCTTCATCAACCAATATCTCGGTTTCAGGGCGGGGAATAAGAACATTTTTGTTAACTGTAAAATCCAAGCCGTAAAACTCTTTATGACATACAAGAAAGGCGATAGGTTCACCCTTTTTGCGTCGACGAATTAGGCGTCTAAATTTCTGATAATGTGCGTTAGAAATTATATCTTGGTTATGAGTCAGCAAGTAAACATCATCTTTTTCTAAAACATGTCCCAAGATAGTTTTTACATCAAGAGCTGCGGTTTTCGACCCGCTTTTTTTGAGTTCTGTAATGGCTTTATTTACTATTGCTTTAAGAGTCACGCCAACTCCATAATTAAGATTGTTCTGAGAGAAGGCGTTTCTGGTCTTCGCTGATAAGGGTAGCAAAAATTGGCTCTAAATCACCGCCCATAAATTTTTCGATCGAGTGCCAGGAGGTGTTTATGCGATGGTCTGTGATTCGATCTTGGGGAAAGTTGTAGGTGCGAATTTTCTCGCTTCTATCACCACTGCCAATTTGCGAGCGACGGGCATCGCCTCTCTCTTTAGCTAATTTCTCCTGCTCTGCATCCAGTATTCTTGAACGCAAAATCGACAGGGCCTTGGCTTTATTTTTAAGTTGACTTTTTTCATCTTGACAGGTCACAACAACCCCGGTCGGTAAATGGGTGATGCGCACAGCAGAGTCGGTGGTGTTAACGCTCTGGCCGCCTGGTCCGGATGATCTAAATACGTCGATGCGGAGTTCATCTGGTTTTATATCGATATCCGCCTCTTCGGCTTCTGGAAGAACGGCCACTGTTATGGTTGAAGTATGGATACGGCCTTGTTTTTCTGTCTCTGGAACTCTTTGAACGCGATGAACGCCACTCTCGTATTTCATTTTGGAGAAGATATTATGGCCCTTGAGAGAAAAGGCGATATATTTTATACCATTTAGGCCGGTATTTTGTGAGGATAAAATTTCAATTTTCCAGTTTTGTGTTTCAGCATAACGGCAGTACATACGAAATATTTCAGCTGCAAATAACTCCGATTCATCTCCGCCGGCTGCAGGACGAATCTCGACTATTACATCTTTTTTATCGTTAGGATCTTTCGGCATCAATTCAAATTCTAGATCTTTCTTTAATAGTGAGAACTGTTCTCTGAGCGAATCAATTTCTTCAAGGGCTAAAGCTTTAAGCTCCGGGTCATCATCTTCAATGATCGCCTCGTTTTCACTGATATTCTTTTTTAAGTTGAAATACTGAATAACCTTCTTGGCGACAGGTTCAATTTCTGATTTTTGTTGGGAATAACCGGCCAGCTTTGAGGTATCACAAATATCAGCAGGGCTGTTAAGCTCTGATTCAAGTTTTTGATATTCTTCAAGTATTAATTTTAGTTTGTCATCTATCATAATAGTTATATTGTTTCTTGGCGTATAAAAAAACCAGCCTGAATTAATGCGCTGGTTTTATTATATCAAAATTGTTACTTGTTATCTTTAGCGGAATTATCGGCAGATTCATTTTTTTTGACCGCATCATTTTTGATAACTTTCTTCGGTGCGCTTTTCTCTTTGAATTTTTCTGCGGCCTCCATTCTGGCGCGGAATTTGTCTACACGTCCAGCGGTATCAAGCAGTTTTTCTTTTCCTGTATAAAAAGGATGACACATTGAACAGATTTCAACGTGTATCTTCTCTAGTGTTGAACCGACATTAAAACTTGCTCCGCATGCGCAGGTTATTGTTGCCTCACTATAGTATTTTGGATGGATGTCTTTTTTCATAACGAATTGATAATATCACAATGTTTACAATAAATCAATAATCTGATATTGTCTTATCATATTGTTCGTCTATTTATTAATTTCACACGCTCCTCTAAAACTTCTTCCCTATAATTTAGGGGATGTGGAGCGGAGGTCCCGGTTTGCGGGATAATAAAGAAGGAGAAGGCATGGTTAAGACTCCAAGTCTTCGAGAATTACTCGAGGCAGGTGTTCATTTTGGTCACAAAACATCACGTTGGGACCCTCGCATGGACAAGTTTATATTTACTGCGAAGAACAAAGTTCATGTTATAAATCTGGAAAAAACTGTAGAGCAACTTGAAGCAGCGATGAAGTTTGTCTCCAGTGCTGGTCGGGCCGGAAAAAACATTGTGTTTGTCGGCACCAAAAAACAAGCACAGGAAATCGTTAAAAAAGCGGCTGAAGATTGTGGTTGTTCTTATGTGGCCGATCGTTGGTTGGGTGGTTTGATTACCAATTTTTTTGTCGTGCAAAAAAGTGTTAAAAAACTAGAGAGAATGAAATTGACCCAAACTAGCCCAGATTTTGAGATGATGAGAAAAAGAGATAAGGTCAGACTAGCTAAGAGCATCGAGAAAAGCGAAAGGTTAGTTGGTGGCCTGTTGGGTATGAATTCAAAACCTGATGTTCTGATCTTAATCGGAGCTCACGACGAGAAAAACGCTGTAAAAGAAGCTAATACCTTAAATATTCCAATTGTTGCATTAGTCGATACAAACACAAATCCGGAGGAGATTGATTATCCGATTCCCGCAAATGATGATGCGACGAAATCTATTTCGCTTTTTGCGAACTTATTTGCTAAAGTAATAAAAGAGGCGAAAGCAAGCAAGGCCATTAGTTCAAAATAATCAAATAATATCAACATATTGTATTAGGATAAAAAATGATCAAAGCAAGTGACATCGCAAACTTAAGAGAGATTACCGGTCTTGGTATGATGGAGTGCAAAAAAGCTCTTGAAGAAGCAAATGGGGATCAAAACAAGGCTCTTGAATTACTGAAAAAAAGAGGCGCAACCAAAGCTGCATCTAAGTCAGATAGAAGCGTTAAAGCAGGTGTTATAGAGGCATATGTCCATGATTCAAAGATTGGGGTTTTAGTTGAAGTTTTGGCTGAAACTGATTTTGTTACACGCAACCAAGATTTTAAAGACTTTGTCCACGATATAGCCTTACACATCGCGGCCAGTTCGCCAAAGTATGTTTCTGTAGAAGATGTCCCAAGTGAAGAAGTTGAAAAAGAGAAAAGTGCTCTGCTTGATCAAGATGACTTAAAGGGCAAGAGCAAAGAGATCGCCGAAAAAATTGTCGAGGGCAGAATCAAAAAATATTTTGGAGAGATTTGCTTATTGGAGCAAAACTTCATTAAGGATCCCGATAAAAAGATATCTGACCTGCTAAACGCTTTGATTGCCAAGATCGGCGAGAAAATTGTCATTTCCAGGTTTGTTAGATACCAGATTGGCTTATAGACTTTTTGGAACTATTTTATAGATGCTAGATAATTAGTTTGTCTGGAGGTAAACATGGAACCAATTATCAAAGATTCAGAAAGAAATATGAAAGAGGCGCTGTCTCATCTTAGTGATGAGCTAAAAAAGATTAGAACGGGTCGCGCCAGCACATCCTTAGTTGAGGATATCAAAGTCTCATATTATGGTTCATACATGCTTATGAAAGAAGTGGCTACTCTATCGGCGCCGGAACCGGGTTTGATTCAAATCAAGCCCTTTGATCGAAACTCTATTGCTGATATCGAATTGGCAATCAGAAACTCAGATCTGGGCCTATCGCCAATTAATGACGGCACTTTTGTTAGACTTAATCTCCCTCCGTTAACCGAAGAACGAAGAATCGAATTTGTGCGTCAGGCCAAGAAAATCGGTGAATCGGCAAAGATTGCTCTTAGAACCGTAAGAGGTGAGTCTTGGGATAAGATTCAGAAGATGGTAAAAGACGGATCCTTAACAGAAGATGATAAATACGGCGGGGAAAAGAAATTAAATGAATTGATCGACAAGATGAATAGCGAAGCAGATAAAATCGTTGCAGAAAAAGAGAAAGAGATCATGAGTCTATAAAATGATACTTACCATAATAACATTTGTCGTAATATTGTCTTTGCTTGTTCTGGCCCATGAATTCGGACACTTTTTAGTGGCCAAAAAAACTGGCATTAAGGTTGAAGAATTTGCCATCGGTTTCCCGCCACGCCTTTGGTCAAAAAAGGTTGGGGAAACTGCTTATAGTATAAATGCGGTCCCCCTCGGAGGTTATGTTAAGATGCTCGGCGAGGTGGAAAAGAGCAAAGATCCCAGGGCTTTTGAAAATCAGAGCAGGGGAGTAAGGTTTTCTGTTGCGGTTGCTGGTGTGGTTATGAATATTGTTTTGGCTTGGGTAATTTTGATGCTTGGCTTTACCATTGGCATGTCTCCAATTGTGTCTGATTATCGGGACATTCCGGGTGAGGTTATAAGTAGCGAGATTATTGTGGCGACAGTTTTGCCTGACAGTGCCGCCGAGCAGGCAGGAATTAAGCAGATGGACAGAATAAAATCCATGCAGCTTGATGGGGAATCTTACGATTTTGGCTCTGTTGAAGATTTATCAGAATTCACTCGGTCCCATAAGGGCAATAATGTTAAAGTTTATCTATCTAGAGACGGTTCAGATCAAAGTTATGATGTTACCTTGGGTTCAGGAGATTCCTCGCCATTTGGAATCTCAGCTGTCAATAACGCAGTTGTGCGGGTCCCTTGGTATAAGTCACCATATGTGGCACTTAGGGAAACCTACGAAATAACTAGATATACAGCGGTTTTTGTTGGGCAACTTTTTTCGAAGGTCTTTACAGATAGCCAAGTAAAAGAACAGGTTGGTGGTCCGGTGCAGATTTATTTAGCAACTGGAACTGCGGTTAAGATAGGTTTTGTGGCGGTTTTGCAACTTATCGCAATTCTTTCTGTTAATTTAGCAATAATAAATATATTGCCATTACCGGCTTTGGATGGTGGTAGAATATTGTTCATAATTATTGAAACAATTGCTAGGAAAAGAATAATTAAAGAAAAAGTCGAGAGCATTATTCACGCCATCGGATTCGCTTTGTTGCTGGGTCTTATTGTCTTGGTGACATACAATGATATCGCCAAAATAATTGCCAAATAATTGTTCTATAAAAATCTGAAGCGGGGAGGCTAATATGAAAAGAAGTAAATATTTTCTAAAAACTCTGAAGAATGTTTCCAGTCAGGAAAAGATTGCATCTGCCAGGCTACTGAAACAGGCTGGTTTTATTGAGGAATCAGCGGCCGGAAGATTTTATTTCTTGCCAGCCGGACAAAGGGTACAACAAAAAATTATGCAGGTAGTCAAAGAAGAGATGGATCAAGCCGGAGCGCAAGAGATGGTTTCTCCTATTTTGCACCCTTTAGAGCTGTGGAAGGAGACTAATCGGACCAATACCGCTGGATTTGAACTTATGAAGGTAACCGACCGACGTGATGCCGATTTTGCTTTAGGTGGGACCGCCGAGGAGATGTTTGTCGATCTGGTGCGGCGTTATAAAATAAGTTATCGTGATCTGCCGTTTAATCTGTATCAATTTTCACCGAAGTTCCGCGATGAATTGAGGGCGAGAGGAGGCTTGCTTAGAGTACGTGAATTCATCATGAAAGACGCTTACTCATTCCATAGAGATGAAGAAGATTTTAAGGTTGAGTATCGGAAAATGAGCGATGTTTACACCAAGATTTTTAATAGATTGGGTCTGGAAACAACAATTGTCGAATCTGATAACGGATATATTGGAGGTGAATATTGTCATGAATTTATTGTCGATTCAGAGATTGGAGAGAGTAGGTATTTTAAATCAACAAAAGGTTATGCGGCTCACGAAGATGTGGCCAGATTTAAACCAGACGATAAAAATCTTTCCGAAGATATGCTAGAGTTAAAAGAAGTTGATGCTCCTCGTGGTACCACCATGCAAGATGGTGTAAATTTTCACAAGATGCCGCTTTGGCAACAGATAAAAGATGTGATGTTTGTTGACGACAGAGGAAGATATATATTGGCTGTAATACGCGGTGATTACGACGTTAATGAAACAAAACTTAAACATCTCGTCAAAGCTATCACGCTGAGACCGGCCACAAATGAAGAGATTAGAGAAAAACTATTTTCAGAACCTGGTTTTATTTCTCCTGTTGGTATAAAAAATAAGCTTGAAGCCGGTGTTGAATTGCTAGTTGTAGCAGATTCTTCTTTGCGAACAATTAAAAATGCTTATGGGGGTAGTAATAAAAAAAATCTTGATCTATTTAATATTAATATTGATCGTGATTTTAAAGCGGATATTGAGGGAGATATCGCCCTTGCTGCTGCCGGCTATGAGGCCCCAGACGGTGGAATCTTAGAAGAGAAAAGGGGTATTGAGGTAGGCAATATCTTTCAATTAGGATATCACTATTCCGATAAAATGAGGGGTGCAGTTTATACTGACAAAGACGGTACCGAAAAACCTTTTTATATGGGCTGTTACGGACTAGGTATAGGAAGAACAATGGCAGCTATTGTTGAAGTTTGGCACGATGATAAGGGAATGATTTGGCCGGAAAGTGTTGCGCCTTTCTCAGTCAACTTGATTAGTTTAGGCGAGAACGAGCAAGCCGAAAAAGTATATAATTATTTACTTGAAAATGGTGTCGAGGTAATATTTGATGATCGTGATGAGGCATCTGCGGGAGAGAAATTTGCAGACTCCGATTTGGTGGGTTGTCCTTACAGGGTCGTAATTTCGCGAAAATCTTTAGAAAAAGGTGGGTATGAAATTAGCAAGCGTAACAGCGGGGAACAAAAAATTGTTTCACATGGCGAATTGCTAAAACAGCTCTATGAGTAAAATATTTAAACCTGATTTTAAACAAATTTCGACCTCTTCGGGCATCTATCAGTTCCTTAGCGCCACGGGGGTCGTTTTGTATGTGGGAAAAGCAAAGAATATAAAAAATCGTCTAAAGTCTTATTACAATAAGGACCACGGCAGGGGGCCTCGAATAGACTTGATGCTCGATGAAGCTAATGACATTAAAATTATTGAAACGGATAGTGAAATCGAAGCCATATTATTAGAGGCCGAATTAATCAATAAATTAAAGCCTAAATACAATGTTTCTTTGAAGGACGACAAATCATTTTTAGCTATTTCATTTTCGAATCATGATTATCCAAAATTGGAAATGATTCGTTGGAGGGATAAAAAAATACCAGAGGGTAATAAAAAAAATTTTTATGGTCCTTATCCATCTGGAGACCTTTTAAAAAAATCAATCAGATATTTACGTAAACTATTCCCATTTCGTGACTGTTCTGATAGCAAATATCAGCTATATCAAAAAAGAAACCGCACGTGCTTATATGGAGATTTGAATTTATGCTTGGGTCCTTGCACTAAGCAGATTTCCAAAGAAGACTATAAAAAAGAGTTAAATTACTTAAAAGAATTTTTGCGTGGCAAAAAAGCTGGTATAGTGCTCAGTCTTAAGAAGCGAATGGAACACGCTTCCAAGAAACAGAGCTATGAACATGCGGCAGTTTTGAGGAATAAGATTTATGCCCTCGAACATTTACATCAGGTTGCTCTTGGTATAAGAGATGATAATTTTGCTAGCTCAAAAATAATATTTAATCGCATAGAGTGTTTTGACATATCCAATATAATGGGAGAATACGCCGTTGGTTCAATGTCGGTAATAACATCCGGCGAAAAGGACAAAGATCAATATCGAAAGTTTAAAATAAAATGGATAAAAGGCAGCAATGATGTGGCAATGATGAAAGAGGTGTTAAAAAGAAGATTTAGAAACGATTGGCCAGTGCCAGACTTAATTGTTATAGATGGGGGAATACCACAAATGAAAGTAGCTCTTGAGGTTTTAAAAACTGCGCATAAAGATATCCCCGTGGTTTCTGTGGCAAAGGGGCCCAAAAGGGATAAGAATGAATTGCATTTTAGCAATACTGACATTGGGAAATATATAAAATCTACGCCAGAGGCAATCCGATTGATTATTATTGCTAGAGACGAAGCTCATCGCTTTGCTGTCTCGTATTATCGTCTTTTACATAAGAAGGGAATGCTCGAAAATAAAGAGACTAATATAAACAACCAGACCGAGGTTAGAAGGAAGGCAGAATAAATGTAAGTAATGAAAATATTAGATGTGTTTTTGTGACGCGGGAGATATTAATGTATAATTGTTGAAGATAAATATCGGAGGTAAATATGCGCAGACCAATGGTGGTTGCTAACTGGAAGATGAACACAAGAGCTAGCGATGCCTACATTTTAGCCACCACAATACGTAATGCAATAGCACCAATTGAGGGTATAGAAGTAGTCGTGTGCCCTCCGTCCATTTGGTTGGGAGAGGTTTCTGATATTCTAAAGAAAGACGGTAAGGTTAATGTTGGTGCACAAAACATGTTTTATGAAGCCGAAGGAGCATTTACCGGAGAGATATCCCCATTAATGATCGTGGATATTGCTAAATATGTAATCATCGGCCACTCGGAGAGAAGGGCATATTTTTATGAGAACGACTTTATTGTCAACGAAAAGGTTTTGGCTGCAATAAAACATGGCCTTACCCCGATTATCTGTGTGGGGGAAAAACATAAATCATCACCAATCTCGGATGCTATAAAGCAATTAAATGAGGCGCTAACACATCTACCCAAAAACCGTTTTAAGGATATTGTTGTTGCTTACGAGCCAGTTTGGGCTATTAATAAAGGCAAGGTGGCCTCAATGGATCATATAGTAAAAGCCATGATCAAAATAAGAGAGGTGGTCGGCAGGGATACCCCGATATTGTATGGTGGCAGTGTGAACACAGACCATATTACAGATTTAGCTAAGCGACCGGAGATTGACGGAGTTCTTGTTGGAAGCGCCTCAATTCGCGCAGCCAGTTTTATAAAAATATGTCAGGAGTGGGCAGCTACAAAAAGTTTTAAAGGTTGTGCGGCATAATTTTGCTAAGATTATTATAATATTATTATGGAGGGAAAATGATTAATGTTGCTATTAACGGGTTTGGGCGAATAGGTAGAGCAGCCGCCAAAATAGTGTTGGACAATCCGAACATGAAGTTGGTCGCCATCAATGATCTTGGCGATGTGGAGACCTTGGCTCATTTATTAAAATATGATTCATGTTACGGCATCTTTCAGAAAGAGGTGGGCTGGGCTGATAATGAGCTTATCGTAAATACGCAGAGAATTCATTTCTACAGCGAGAAAGACCCTAGTCTTTTGCCTTGGCGCGAATTGGACATCGACGTAGTTATTGAATCTACGGGCATATTCCTTACATATGAAAAAGCTAAGCCACATATTGATGCCGGCGCAAAGAGGGTTGTATTGTCTGCACCACCCAAAGATGACTCAGTGCCGACATACCTAATAGGAGTTAACGCTAAAAAATATGCCGGGGAGCCAATTGTATCAAACGCGTCTTGTACAACCAACTGCATTGGCCCAATAATGCATGTATTAGAGCAGAAATTTGGTATTGAGAAATCTTTGATGACTACTATTCACTCCTATACTGCTGACCAAAACTTGGTTGACGGGCCACATAAAGATTTGCGCAGGGCTCGTGCCGCAGCTGTTAATATTGTGCCGACTTCAACCGGTGCTGCCAAAGCACTCGGAGTTGTGATGCCTAAAGTACAAGGGAAATTTGATGGTCTTGCGGTTAGAGTTCCTACTCCGGTTGTGTCTTTATCTGATATTACTGTCTTGTTAAAAACCAAAACCTCTATCGAGGAAATTAATGCTGCTTTTGAAGAGGCGGCCGAGAGAGAGATGCGCGGCATTATCGTGGCTTCAGAGCAGCCCATAGTCTCATCTGATTTGGTAGCAAGTTCTGCTTCTACTACTGTTGACCTACCGCTAACAAATGTTATGGGTGGAGACTTGGCTAAGGTTATCGGATGGTATGACAACGAGTGGGGTTATTCATGCCGCTTGGTCGAGTTATCTGAGCTGGTTGCCACTAAATAATATTTATTTTTCTAATCTCATCTTAATCGATTTTAACTTTTTATTTATTATGTAACTTCTATTATGTGTTTAGCAATACCAGGCAAAGTAAAAAAAATTGATGGTCAAAGCGCCTATTTTGACTTCCAAGGACATGAGTATTGTAGCGATGTCTCTTTGGTTGGCAGCCTAAAAGTTGGTGATTGGATTCTTATCCACGACGGTAGGGCATTGTCAAAAATATCAGAGAAGGAAGCCAAGGAGAATCTTGATTTCATTAAAGAACATGAAGCACATGCTCACTCCCATTAGTTAAATAATGTGACACAATAAAAAAGATCGGTTTCGCCGATCTTTTTTAGTAGCTAATTAATGGGTGGCGCAGGTGATGCAGGGGTCATAAGCTCTAATTAGCATCTCGATCAGATAATTTAATTCCTCTTTTGAACTGTTTTTGATAACGGGATTCAAGAGTTTAATGTCTTTCTCCATTGAAGGCAAGTTCTGCACTGTAGGAGTGATTATGTCTGCTTTAGTGATATAACCCTGCCTATCCAGCTTGTAGTGATGGAAAAGGGTTCCTCTAGGGGCCTCACATGCACTTGTTCCCACACCAAACTCTTTTGGTGCGACAAGATCTTCTTCTATTATGCCATCACTGAGTAGATTCTGGCATGTATCATAGCAGAAACATGTGAAGTAATAATTTTCTACTGCTTGAGCGATAATGTTATAAAAAGGGTTGCTGAAATATTTTTCAACTTTTAATTCTTCAAGTTCTTTTATCAGATTGTCCCCTAAATTTTTGTAATTGAGATTATACCTGGCAATTGATCCTACCATAATAATATTGCCTCTGATGGTTGCAAATTTCGCTCTATTGTAAGGAACTAGTTCTTCATATAAATATGAACGGTAATCTTTGGGCGACCAATTATTTCCTTGAGTATCAGAGATATCTCCGTCGTAAAAAGCATAATCTTTCTTGTGTTTAAGTGCGCTGTAATCAGTTTTTCTTTCAACTTCAGGATATTTGAATGATAAAAATAACTTCAATGTTTCTTTGGCAATATTTTTTGCTTCCAGACCAAGATCTCTAAGTTTAATTAACTCCTCTTTTTTTGGAAAGCTTTTAAAGCCGCCCGGGACGTTTGTAATCGGGTGAGTGGCTCTGCCTGCAAAAACACGCATTAACTCGTCGGCATAATGTTTCATTTTAACGGCATTTTGGAAAAGTGCCGGATGGGTATTTTGTAATTCAAAAGACGAGCTTACCCCAACGAAATCAGGTAACACCAACAGATAAAGATGTAAGGCGTGGGAGTGGATCATCTGCGCTGCTAGTAATAACTTACGGAACTCTCTTATCTGACTGGACACCTTAATGCCACAAGCTTCTTCAATCGCTTTAATGCTGGTGACACTATGGATAATTGGGCATATGCCGCAAATTCTCGAAGTAATTAGCGGGGCTTCATAGTATTTTCTGCCAACAAGCAGTTTTTCTACAAACCTTTCCCCGTCTAAACCGATTACTCTAGCTTTATCAATTTTGCCAGACTTTAAGTGAGCATAAAATGTGGCGTGTCCTTCAATTTTTGGTACGGCGTTCTCGCTCATGATTTGTCCCTCTTATTTATTCCAAGCCATTTTTTTTGATAATCTCCATATATGGTTAGCCAGTCTTCAATCTCTTTTTTCGATAACATTGCAGACAGAATCTCTTTCATTTTTATGAAATTAGCTTGAGGTAATGGTCCTCTGCAGCCAAAACAAGACTCCTTAGAATTGATGCAAATCGAGTTACAGCCAGCCACGGTAACTGGCCCCAAGCAAGGCAAACCTTTCTTGATTAGGCACTCATTTTCGTTTAGCCGGCATTCAAAACAGACTGCGTGGCCTGGCAATTTAGGTATCTTATCCCAATATAAATCTACAAGTATTGATATTGCTTCTGTATTTGTAATAGGACATCCTGGAATGCTGAAGTCAATTTTAATAGTATCATATAGCGTTTTCACCTCTGGCTTGCCAATATACTTTGCGGGTAAATGGTTTCGTTGAGATTGTATTCCTCCTAAATTGGCACAAGCCCCCATAGCGACAACAATTTTGCTTTCTCTTCTTATCTGATGCAATAGCTTGTATTCCCTTTGGCTTTCTGGGGTTCCTTCAACAACTGCCACATCGAATGGACCGTCAAGGTTATTTTCTTGCCCTAACCTAAAATTTTTTAATTCATAAAAGTTTAGTAAATGATTAAAATTTACATAGTCTTTTAAAAGCTCGAATTGACAGCCCTCACAACAAGTTAAGGAAAAAATTGCCAGGCTCTTTTTTATAAAAATTTGTTGAGTCTCTTTTTTCTTTTCCATAATTATTTTCCTAATTCCGGTTCAATTTTTTGCCAACTAAATATCGGACCATCTTTACAAACTAGAAATTTGCCAATATTACAATGTTGGCAAAGCCCAATACCGCACTCCATGCGTCTTTCCATTGAAACATAGATATTTGTTTTCGGGATCTCTTTGTTTAAAAGGGTTTGTGTCGCATATTTAAACATTATATCAGGACCGCACATGGCGACTATTGTGTCATTCGGTGATAGCTTCGGTTTTTCCAGAATTTCAGTGATTAGTCCCGTCTCTCCCCACCACTTGCTACCTGATTTCTCTACTGTGACCTTTACGTATTTGAAGATACTGTTCCAAGATAAAAAATCCTTTTCAAAAAGAACATGTTCTGGAGTTTTGAAGCCGGCAATTATGTAAATATTCTTAAACTCTTTTCGATACCTGGCTAACTCGAATATTAAAGGTCTCAAAGGGACAATCCCCATGCCTCCGGCTACCACCACAACATTTTTCCCTATCATTTTACCGATCGGCCATGAATTGCCATATGGACCCCTTATTTGCATTTCGTCTCCTGGCAGAAGCTTGATCATTTGATTTGTTGTAGACCCTGCACAGCGGATACAAAGCTCAAAATGTTTAGTGTCACCAATATCAGAGCAGGGGGCAAAAGTTGCTTCGCCAAGATGGGGCATAGAGACTTGGAAAAATTGGCCAGGGTCGCGTTTAATATGACCTTGAATTTTAAAAACTACAGTTTCTGGAGCTACTTCATTTTTTTCGATGATTTTGTAATTTTTAAATTCGAATTTGTTTTTTGTCTTATCATCCATATTTATGCCTCAATAATATTGTTAAATAATTTAATACTGAGTAATTGGTGCAACAGCAAGCAGCTAATTATCCACGGGGAACTTGTTATTCATAGAACTAATAATGTTTTTTATATTCAGGTGTGCTGGGCATGCCGTAATACATCTTCCGCAACCAACACAGAGTGGTGACTTAAGTTCTTTTGGACCTCGAACGAATTTGTGGTGATACCAGTTGTATAATCTGTCTGTGTTCTCCGGTCTTAAATCATGGCCAAATTGAATTTGTGAAAAATCAGATGCAAAACAACTGGTCCAGTTTAGGCATCTTTTACACCCCCCATCGGGCGAATTCAAAAAATTTTGGTCAAAACAGAAGCATAGCGGGCATACTGCAGTGCAAGCTCCACAACCAAAACAGTTGTTAGAAATCTTCTGCCAATAGTCTTTTGTAAGCTCTCTGTTGTCGATGTTTTTCTTGGTTAATTCGAGGTCAATCTTCGGAGATTTTGCTTTTGCTTTTAGGTTGAAGCTTACTAAAGATTTTTTGAGGCCAATTTTTTTGATGATATTTTCGCCACGCCAACTTTTGCTATAAACTAAATATTCATTTTCTCTTTTTGAAATAAACAGATCAAAATCAAGGAGTGGGTCTAAATTGAATTGGTCACAAAAACAATTTTCATCCGGTGAGCAGTCTCCGCCGACAATTAGAAGCTCCTCTCTTTTTTGAATTATGCCGGATTCGCTGAATTGTTTTAAAAATAGATTTAGGGCTGCAATATCGCAAAGGGCTAGACCGGTTAGAGCAACTTTTTGATTGTCTTTGTCTAGATTAAGCCCTTCAGGGAAAATAATTTTTTTAAATGGCAGTATGCTTTTTTGGCTGTGCCACGAAATATTTTTTGGAGATTGATTTCTTTGATATTTAAATACACTTCCATTCTTATGATGGGAGAAAATCTGGTATTTTTTATTTATGACTTCGGCGACCAGATCTAAGTGATGATTATTTGCTTTATATAACAATTGCCCTCCACAATGCATTAGTCTTATTCATAATTTTACTATAATTTATGGCAATGATACAATAAAACAGGACATATCCATTAATTATTTTAATTTGTGAGGAAACATGAAAAGCGTAAGAGACGCAAATCTTGAGGGTAAAACAGTATTTTTGAGAGTCGATTATAATGTCCCAATGGAAAATGGAAAAATTCTTGACAATAACAGAATTAAAAAGTCAATCGCCACTGTTAAATATATTCTTGAACACAAGGCAAAAATAGTTATTGCTACCCATTTAGGCAAGCCCAAAGGCAAGATAGATCCCAAGACTTCAACCATACCATTGGCCGCAGAGTTGGCAAAAGAACTTAAACATAAAGTTAACGCGACTGATTATTTAATTGATGATTCTGTCAAAAAAGCAGTTGGCGAAATGAAAATTGGCGATATATTGATGCTGGGAAATTTACGCTGGAATCCAGGGGAGGAATCAAATGATGTAGAATTTGCAAAGGAGTTGGCCTCTTTGGCTGATATATATGTTAATGACGCATTTGGGGCTTCGCATCGTGCCCATGCCTCTATCGAGGCTATTACAAAAAATTTACCTGCTTATGCCGGTTTTCTTTTGGAGTCTGAAGTCACCACATTATCGCTTCTTTTAAAAAACCCTGTTCCACCATTTATGTTGATAATGGGTGGAGCAAAAATTGAGGACAAGGCCGGACTGATCGAAAATCTTGCCGATAAGGTAGATAAAATATTGGTCGGCGGAGGCATTGCAAATACTTTTCTCAAAGCCAAAGGTGAGGATATCTCAAAATCTCTATATGAACCGGATATGGTTGACAAGTGCAAGGAGCTATTATCAAGATTACAGGGCAAGATAGTTTTGCCTGTTGATAGTATCTATCAGAAGTTTGAGAACGGCGATTTTTCGATAATGGATATTGGTTATGAAACCAGAAAAATATTTTCGTCAGAGATTGCTAAGGCTAAAACAATATTCTGGAACGGCAACATGGGCAAGACGGAAGATAGGCAATATGAAGGAGGAAGTAAAATTATTGCACAGAATATCACTGATAATGAAGCTACGAGTGTGGTAGCCGGTGGTGATACTGTGGGCTTTGTTTTAAACAACAATTTAGAGGAGGGCATCAGTTTTATTTCGACTGGGGGTGGGGCTGCTTTAGAATTTTTAGCCGGGTTAAAACTGCCTGGTATCGAGTCATTAAACAATTAAAAGTTTAAATCCTAAAGGAGATCATGTTTAACATCAAAAATGAATTATATGATGCTTGGAAAGAAAAAAGGGCGGTTGGCGCATTTAATATTTACGACCTAGAAACTGCTCAGGCAGTTGCTGAAGCATCAAAGGAGGCTGATTATCCGGTAATTATGCAAATAACCCCTTCGGCGATTGAATTCGCTGGCCTAAAACAGATATTTGATATTGCAAAAAACGAAATTCACGAAAACGGAATTAAGGCAGCGATCCATCTTGATCATGGTAAAGATTATGGAATAACCAAAAGCTGTGTTGACATAGGTTTCGACTCGGTGATGATAGATGGTTCAAAGCTGGATTTTGAAGGTAATCTTGCTCTCACAAAAAAGGTTGCGGACCATGCTCACAGAGTTGATGTTATGGTTGAGGGGGAAATAGGCGTAATATCCCGAGAGGAAGGCGGAGAGCTGAGCGGTGAAGGTGAAATGACCAATCCAGACATGGTCCGCGATTTTGCCACCAAGTCTGGCGTTGATATTTTAGCTGTATCGGTTGGCAATGAGCACGGTGCTCCAAAGGGGGAGAAGCTCAACTTGGAATTACTAAGAGAAATCGGTTTATCTACACCTGTTCCACTTGTGATGCATGGTGCATCAGGGTTGAGTGAAAGCGATATTAAAGAAGCTGTTAGGTGCGGTATTGTTAAATTAAACATCGATACGAATATTAGGAAGATATTTGTGGATTCATTCTCAATAAAACACCCCGGCATAAAGGATCCAAGAGAAATATTGTTAGGTGCTAAAAATGAAGCGAAAGAACTAATAAAAAAATATATCGGGATATTGTCCGGTAAATAATATGAAATATGATATTGTAACAATAGGTGATGCGAGCGAGGATATTTTTGTTCAACCTCGAGACATGAAGGTTATTAAAGACTCTAAGATGCTTTCTGGAAAAGCTGCTAGTTTTGAGCTTGGCGAAAAAATCTTGCTTGAGGACGTACAGTATGAAGTTGGAGGATCAGCATGTAATACTTCGGTCGCCTTTAGAAGACAAGGCTATAACTCTTCTCTTGTTGTGGCAATCGGCCAAGATACCCCAGGTAAAAAAGTTTTAGAAAGGCTGGGCGAGGAATCTGTCTCGACAGAACTTATTTTGCAGGATCAGTCATATAAAACTAATTTTTCTATTGTTTTTAATATTGATGATGAAAGAACAATATTTGTATATCATGGGCTCAAAGACTACTCATGCCTTGTCCCAAATAAATCCTTGAGCACTAAATGGGTATATTTGGCACCAATCGGACAGGGAGACGAAGATGTTATAGATAGAGTGTCAGTTTTGGCTGCTGAGAAAAATGTTAGGGTCGGCTGGAATCCCGGCGTTATTCAAATTGAAAAAAAGGCTCAGCATTATCGTCAGATGCTAAAGTGTTTAAACATTCTTTTTATTAACCGCGAAGAAGGTATAAGATTTGCGAATTTTCCTGTAAAACCACAAATTAAAGACATTGTTAAAGTTTTACACGGTTATGGTCCAAAAATTGTGGTTCTAACCGATGGGAAAAATGGAGCATATGCTTATGACGGTCAAAGTCATTACCATATTGAAGCAGTTAACCAGCAAAGAGTGGATGCTACAGGCGCGGGAGACAGTTTTGCTGCCGGTTTTATGGGAAGAATAATGCAGGATATTGCAGAAACCAACCAAGATTCAATTGTTGACGCGCTTAAATGGGGCGCCTTGAACTCTACGTCTGTGGTTGGTTATATTGGAGCTCAGAAAGGCTTGCTGACTAAAGAGGCGCTAATTGAGGGATCGATGAATCCTGACATCAGAGTAGAAATATACAACTAGCTAATATTGATTTAAGATAGAAATAAATATACGATATTGTTGTATATTTATTTTTTATGAGGAGAAAAATGGAAAGAGAGAAACTGACAGTGACAATAAAAAAAGGTTTGATAAAAAAGATCGATTCAATAATTGATGGGCGTAAGATTAGAAACAGATCTCATGCAACCGAATATCTAATCGAGTCAGGTCTAGGTGTTAATAAAATAAAAAAAGCCATTGTATTGGTTGGTGGTGAGGGCACTAGGCTACGTCCGTATACGTACGAAATGCCAAAAGTCTTGTTGCCGATTCAGGGAAAACCCATGGTTCAACATGTCTTGGATTTGCTCAAGAGTCATGGCGTATACGACATATTCTTATCCGTTGGATACAAGGGTGATATGGTAAAAGAATACTTTGGAGACGGATCGAAATTTGGATTAAACATTAAGTATATAACCGAAAAAACACCATTGGGTACTGCGGGACCGCTTCGATTAGCTGAAAAATATTTGAATGAAACATTTCTTTTAGTGTGGGGGGATATATTATCAACCATTGATCTTAATGATTTTATACATTTTCATAAAAACGGCGATAGCTTGGCAACAGTTGCTTTAACGACGGTTGATGATCCGTCCAGATATGGTGTGGCCTCAATCAAGGGGAATAAAATTGTGGGTTTTGTTGAAAAACCTAAAAAAGAAGAAGCTCCGAGCAATTTAATTAATGCCGGTATGGTAATTATGGAACCTGAAGTTATTGATAAATATGTGCCAAAGAAGGGTAAGGCAATGGTTGAATACGATATTTATCCAAAACTTGCTAAAGAGGGAAAGTTGGCTGGTTACCCGTTCCAGGGACAGTGGATTGACACCGGGACACCAGAGGCATATGAAAAAGCCATAAAGGAGTGGAACAAATAAAATATTAATACTTTTATAACGTTATCGGGGAATATATGAGAAAAGCGATTAGAAAAAGTGCCAATTTGTCTGTACCGGTAAGAGCGGATATCGCTGGCGCATTCTCGGATCTAGCATATTATTTAGATAAATTTGGAATAGAAAAAGGGGAGGTTACGAACTTTTCACTGCCAATATTGATGAAGATATCTGCGCGGATTGATGATGAAAACGGTAGCATGGTAGTGAGACTCCCTGATCTTGGCGAGGAGATAGAAGGCGATCTAAATGATCTCGAAAAACAGGAAAGTAATAATATATCACAAATAATCATACACTTTGTTAACTTATTTAATTTAGATACTTCTGGACTAATAATAGAGGTAAGCGGAGGTGGCCAAATACCTCCAGCGTCTGGTCTTGGCACATCATCAGCGGCTGGTATTGGAGTAATTATGTGCTTATCGAATCTATATGGCATCCATGGCATAAATCCTTGCGAATTAAATTACATTGTTGAGCTATCCATGGGGATCATGGGCGGAAAGCAGGATTACTATGCGGCATGGCTGACTGGCATAAATTATCTAGAATTTTCTGGTCCACAAAAAAGTTTAGTTACAGTCAAGAAACATTTTGATATAAAATCAAAAGAATATCAATGGCTGCAACAAAGATCATTGATATATTTTTCAGGACAGTCCAGATCGAGCGGAGTGGCCAATGCCGAACCCGAGAGGAAAGTTAAAAAAGATCCTGGCATAATAAGGAGAATTGCAGATGTTGCGAGTGAATCTTGGATTGCAATTAGTGACATGGATAAAGGCGGATTTTCTAAAGCGATTGCAAAGGACAGGGAAAATAGGTTGGATTTGTCGGATCTCTATTATACTCACGAGATGAAGAATATGGGCAGAGTTGGAGATGATTTAGGCTATTCACATAGGGCTTGTGGCGCCGGCATGGGCGGATGTATGTTATTCTTTGGTGAGCCTGAAAATCATAGTAAATTAGAACATGAACTTAAAAAGATTGGCGGTTGGAGAGTGGTATAGCCCTCGTGTATTCTGTGCATTATGAATTACAAAGCATGGTGATATTGAAAATGTCGGCCCATAGTGGTATATATAAATGTCCGGCTCAATCTATCAAGGGGGATCACTATGTGCACAGTAGTAGAAGGTCTGTTATGGAGAACTGATGTTGAGGTTCTTTCCTCGCAGAAGTACACTGCAGCACCAAGGCAGCTGACTCCGGAGGAGTCGGCTGCCGCCGACGAAGCCACTCAGATGGCTGCGGAGATGGGTGGCTGAGAATGAATGAGCCGTATGCCGCCACGGCCACGCACGATGATGTGCGTGGCCACCCCTTCAAAAAACCTCTATTTTCTGCTAAAATGAGATAGGTTGCGAAATAACATATTGGCAGAAATGAGAGGTTTTTTGTTTTCTGCAAATTAGCTTCAGAATTTGACTATTCTTGGGATTTTAAAATTGATAATCCCTTGACTTTTTTGTAGGCGTAAGAATATTTTTTGAATAGCTGTGGATAGCTTCAAAAATTCATCATAAATAATAAATATCATATTGATTGGAGTAAGATGAAAATTGATCGAGAGGATTTAAAAAAGAGCAAGGTAAAATTAACTGTCGAGTTGGAACCCAAAGAGCTAGCTGAGCATTTTAGAAGTGTATATAACCGACTTTCTAAGGGTGTTAAGGTTGATGGTTTTAGAGCTGGCAAGGCACCATATAAGATGGTTGAGGGTGTCTTGGGTTATAACAAATTACTTTCTGAGGGCTTAGATGAAGCGCTAAATATGAGCTATCAGATAGCAGTTGGTAAAGAAAAACTTTTTCCGGTATCCCCACCAAGCGTATCTATAAAAAAAACGCCAGGTTTCGCTTTGGACGAAACTGACATTTTAGACAAATTAATCTTTGAAATTGAAGTAGATGTAATGCCCGAAGTAAAATTAAAAGACTACTCCAAAGCAAAAGTTACTGTGCCTAAAAAGAGGAAGGCTGAAGACGAAGAGGTGCAAAAAATTCTAGATCAATTAATGAAACAAAAAGCCACTTTTAAAGATAGAGTTGGTGAGATTAAAGATGGTGACAGGATTGATATTAGTTATGAGGGATACATTAAACATGTCAAAATTGACAAAATGTGTTCCAAAAATCACCCACTCATTTTGGGAGAAAATACCCTGATTCCCGGCTTTGAAAAGAATCTAGTTGGCATGGAGAAGGGTCAAAATAAAGAGTTTAAAATTGTATTCCCAAAAGATTATCACGACAAGGAAGTCGCAGGAAAAGAAGCAAAATTTGTCGTTACGCTCAATGATGCCAAAGAGGTTGTTTTGCCCAAGCTCGATAAGTCTTTTTCTGAACAGTTTGGCCATGATAGTGTTGATAAACTAAAAACAGAGATTAAGAAAAGTTTGGAGATTGAAGTCGACAAAGAATACAAGGAAAAATTGGAATCTTTGGTTTTAGAGAAGATGGTTGGCTATATTGAAACAGAATTACCCGATGGTTTGGTTGATCAGGAGGTGGATAGAATTTTAGACGGGTACAGAGAGCAGATAGAAAAATATAATATCAAATTTGAACAGTATCTTCAGAATTCCAAAAAGGATATCGATTCCTTAAGGCAAGAAATGCGTGGCCAGGCCGAAAAGAATGTTAAGGTTGGACTGTTATTAGGAAAAATTATCGAAGAACAAAAGATCGATCATAAAAGCAAAGAAGCTGGCAAAAAAGCTCTTGAATATCTTGTCAAAAAATTAACTAAATAGATATCGCGCTAATGTTTTCTGGAGGGAGTAGTGGCAAATACATTTTTAGGGGTATTGCAAAACAGGAACTTTCTTAAACTATGGATTGGTTTAACTGGTTCTCAATTTGCTTACAATGTTGTTAATTTTGTTATTGTTCTACATATTTATGATTTGACTAAATCCAGCACCTCGATATCTCTTGTCTTAATCGCGGCCTCAATACCGAGCATTATTTTTGGCCCTTTTTCTGGAATTTTAGCCGACAAAGTTGATTACCAAAAAGTCATGTTCTGGGCTTCGATCCTAAGGATGTTGGCAGTAATTGTTTTGATCTTCTCTAAGAATAATGTCTTAGGTTTACTAGAAATAGTATTTTTAATATCCGCCATTTCGCAATTTTTTTCTCCCGCTTCATCTGCATCAATACCGTTAATTGTAAAAGAGAAAAAATTAGTTGCCGCGAATTCTATGATGGTAACGACAACTTATGCAACAATGTTGCTCGGTTACAGTGTGGCCGGTCCTCTTATGGGACTTTTAACGACCAAAGGAGCGCTTTTGTTTAGCGCATTTTTATATCTGGTTGCGGCATATGTAATAAATAGTATGAAGAAATATGATTATAAAAAAGAATCAAAAACTTCTCTCACTAGAATCTCACATGGGGTTGAGCATATATGGTTACAGCTAAAAGATTCTGTGTTACATCTTATAAAAAATCATGACTTATATTTGCCAATCATCAGGCTAACTCTTAGTTGGGCTATGTTGGGGGCGTTCATTGTTCTTATCCCTGCTTTTGCCGAAAAGGAGATAGGTCTTAGCACTAGGCAGGTTGGTCCATATATTGTGGCCCCTGCGGGTATTGGAATGATAATCGGAGCATATTTTTTAGATAAAAAGAAAAGCTTTTTATATAATCTGGCTACAAATATCGGGTTTTCGTTTGCTGGCCTAAGTTTATTGCTTCTGGCTTTGTATAGGTATTACAAAGAAGTTCCGTCGGCCCTAATTATTGCAATAGTGCTGATGGTCTCAATGGGAATATTTAGTTCTGTAGTTTACATCTCTTCTCAAACCATGTTGCACATTAAGGCCGACAGCCATATAAGAGGAAGAATATTTGGAATCTCTTCTATGCTAATGAGCGTGGCGATGTCTTTACCTGCGATATTTGCAGGAGGCATTTCTGATCTGACATCACCCATGACCTCTTTCTTGGTTCTTGCACTGGGGGTTTTGGTATATGGATTAGTTGGTTTTTTTAGAGTTAGAGGAAACGAATTATATATAGGATCAAAAAATGTCTCTTGATAATATCAAAAAAAGAACACGCGTTTCTGAACAATCTCCTGCTAACGAGAAATATTTTGTTGAAGAAATGTTGAACAAAGAGATATCTCATATAAATATGGCTTCCGAAATTGAAGAAAAAATTAATACAATTAACCGGTCTACAGTTGTTCTGATACCTCAATTCTCTTACCTTCATAATTATCTTCGCATGAAGTATATCTGGTATTATAAGTGGCATTTTAATCGAAGATTTATACTGATTCATTGTTTGATTTTGTTTTGTTATGCAATAGCTCTTGTAATATTTTTTATTGTCAATTTGAAATAGGCGAATGAAAAGAAGCGATAAAATTAACAAAATTAAAAGATTTCAAGAATATGAGAGACTCAAGCTTTCGAAGCTTTCTGATGCTGAAAAATATCACTTAAAGGTCGCTTCGGAGATTGATAAACAAATTATCGAAGTCCAGCGCTCCACAAAAGTTAACATTCCTCAACTATCTTGGCTCCATAATTACTTAAGAAGTAAATTTTCTTGGTATAGGCTATGGCACATGAATAAATGGTCAAGCCTTACACACTACATAATATTAGCTGTTTATATTTCTACAATATCATTTACTACTTCCATGGGCTCGGTTGCTGGCTGGCAACTTAGTGACATATTAAAACCTCTTGGCATTGCGAGAGCCGCATCTATTAATATTTCTGGCACATGTAAACAAAACAATAATAGTACCAACTGTAGCGATTCAACTGTGATTAAGGTGGCAGTTAATGGGTCGCTGGCAGGGCAAACAGGTTCTACGTCAAGTGGTAGTTGGAGTATTACGGGTGTTACTGTTAATGATAATGATGTATTAACGGTATTTGCAGATGGTGTTGCCGATGATTATGAGGCTGCTGCGGTTGTAAAAATGGCTACGGCTGGAAATGTTACTGGCGTCCAGCTGATTGCAAGACATCTTACAATAGGGGCCTCAACCAATCAGACTGTAACAAATGCAAATATCGGCCAGTATGATAGTTCGGTCTCGAGCGATGAAGATATCTTTTTTGAGATCGATTCAAATAATGATTTAAAGTTGCCAGCTACTTCAACAAGCACTTTCTCAGATCAAAAACTATATATTTTAGCATCCAATACCTACAGGCCAGATTCCTCAAGTTCTGGCAACATAATTACTCCGAATTTGGAGATTCCAAGTTCTGCCACACTAACTGCAGATGGCAACTCAATAGAATTGACCGATGATGGCACACCTTTTACTAAAGCTGGGACTTTTAATTATGATACCTCAACATTCAAATATTCCTCGGGTTCCGCAACCACCGTTACTGCCACTGATTATTATATTTTGGATTTAAAGCCGTCTTCAGGTGGTGGTGCAACATCTGACTACACTGTAAGTGGTGCAGGCGACTCAACTTATAACGGTGGGTATTCTAATGCTGGTACGGTAAATGGTTATAATTATTATACCTATAACGGTGGTAGCGGAACCAGATACCTGTTCTATGCTTTAAATCCGATGAGTCAAGCCACTTGGCGTTTGCATACTTCTACAATGGCAAGCCCATCTGTTCCTGCTAGTGCGGCTTATTACATTTTCTCAGCAACTCCAACAGGAACTTATTCAGTTGGAATAGGAACTTCTCCGGCCCCATCTGTCGCCGCGTCGGCCTCTTCTGCAGCAACATATACCCTCGCAACAGGAACTTTTAACATTTACAGTAATTTTACGGCTGGTGACGGAACGAATGGAGTCACCGTTAATGCGGACACAAATGACCCTACATTAAATGTCGATGGAGATTTTACGATTGCTGCGAATGGTGGAGCATTTACAGCTTCTGCCTCGGGCACATTATCTATTGCAGGTAATTTCAGTAATTCAGGCACTTTTACCGATTCTGGTGGCACTATCACTTTTGATAAAAGTAGTGGCACACAGACTATCAATGCTGGTGGTACCGGCACAACTCAAGATTTTCAGAATGTTGTAAAATCCCAAGGAGGAATTGCGCAACTGGTGACAAACAATATTAAGATTAATGGTACCTTGACTATTAATTCCTCTAATACCTTCGACTTGAATGGGAAGAATATAACGCTTACTACTCTTTCTAACTCCGGCACACTTAAATTGCAGGGAGGAGAAACGGCAACAATTACAACAATGGACTCGGATTCAGGAGTTGTTGAATATTCTGGAACAACGAATTACTCAGCATTAGCGGCTGGCAATAATTATTATGACCTCGTAATAAATGGTTCAGGTGGTTCTTTTTCTCCTTCTGGCACAGTTACAATTGCTAATGATTTAACCATGACTGCCGGTACTTTGGCTGGCACACAAAGTATTAATGTTAACGGGGGAGATGCAACCGGAAACGGCACAATAAATTTGACCGGCGGCACCTTTAGATTAGATGGAACAGGAAATTTTGGGGGAACAACAAACTGGACTTTTTATAATCTGACATTTGGCGATGGCACTGGAACCGCCACTTCCTCAAAAACAAGCTCAAATCAAATTACAACCTCCAATGTTTTAACAATTTCAGCTAATCAAACTTTGGACGCAGCAGATGATACCTGGGTGCTTTCTGGTGCTGGCACCCCTTTTGTAAATAACGGCACATTCACCTATTCCACTTCTACATTTAAATACACGGCTGCTGGCACTGTAACTATCGCTGCTACTGACTACTACAATTTAGAAACGTCACCATCTTCTGCCGGTAGTGGCGGTTGGAGCGTCTCCGGAGCAGGAACTACCGCATACAATGGTACCTACACAGAGAGTGGCACCAATAACGGTAAACCAAAATATACCGATGGCACAAGATGGCTATTTAATGACTACGCCGAATCACCCGCCGCTAACTACTGGTGCCTATACACCAGTGTTATCAACATCAACATGCCAGGTATGCAGTGTCCCTACTACTCTGCCTCGGTTGACCTACCAGGCACATGGTATAACGGAACTGGTGGAACTGCCCCTGCCCCCACATTATCTGCCAATGCTGCAGCTGCCGAATACACCTTCGCCTCTGGAACAATAAACATTTATGGAAACTACACAAATGGCGATGGAACTAATGATGTATCAATAACTGCTAACACTAACGACCCGACTATTGATATTTCGGGTAGTTTCACCAATTCAGCGGATGCAACTTTTATTGCATCAAATTCAGGCACATTTAATATTGCTGGTAATTTAACTTTGAATTCTTCTTCAACTTTGACGCATTCTTCGGGTACTGTTACATTGGACGGATCTGGTGCCCAAACGGTCACTGTTAATGGTACTGGAACTGGCCACCAGCTTAACAACTTAACCATCACTAATGCCTCAGCCTCCGGTGTCTCACTAGCTGACTCCTTGACTTTAGCAGGCACCTTTACCGCTACTACCGCCTCATCTAAGATAACCTTTAACTCAGGATCTACTTACGCCTTTAATGCCATAAGTATCAATGGACAGTCAACCAGTACTAGAGTAACCCTAACCTCTTCCTCAAGTGGTTCTGCTTGGAATCTTAACGTTACCGCTTCCTCTCCCACAGCCTCTAATGTCTCAGTCAAAGACTCAAACGCTAACAAAGACATCGATGCCACTACCGGTGGTGAAGACTTAACCGGTAATACACATTGGTTGTTCCCATCAACAGGAGCAACAATTTCCGGCACCGTCTACACTGCAGAAAACAAGAGCACTAATATTGGAGCCGATAAGACGATAGCTCTTTCCATCAACGGCGCTACTGCTACAACGGTCGAAACAACAAGTGGTGGAGTTTTTTCATTCAGCAGTATTACGGTTGCCACCAATAATACCGTTGCTATCTTCATAGATGGCGAAACTGAAAAGGGCTCCTTAGTCACACAAGCCAGTGGAGCGGGAAACATTACCTCTCTCGAACTCTTCACCTCTCACATAATTCTGTCCCACCAAACAGCTGGACCCATGACAAATGCTTTACTTGCTACTGCCGATAATGTCTCCGATACAGATCTGCTTATCTCTGTAGATGGAAGCAGTAACGCCACCTTTACTGCTGATAATGAAGTTTGGATACTTGGTGGTAAGAGCTATACCCCAGGTGCTAATGTCACAGCTGCAGGTTTAGATATCCTCTCCACAGCAACCTTCTCTCCTGAAGCCAACACCTTAACCTTAACCGGAGCAGGTACTCCCTTTGCTGTAGGTGGCACCTTCAATGAATCCACCTCCACCGTTATCTACACTGGTAGTAGTGCTACCAATGTAGCAGGTACTACTTATAACAATTTAACCTTAAACCAAACAGGAACTACCTTTACCTCGACTGGTGCTACCACTGTTAAATCAGTTCTAACCATAACAGCTGGTACCTTTGATGCTGATGATGAAACCATTACCCTAACCGGAACAGGTACTCCCTTTGTAGTAACAGATACCTTTGACTCAGGCACTTCTACTATCAAATACACCGGAGCAGGGGATACTACTATTGCTGCAGCTACTTACTATAATCTAGAAACTAGCCCAAGTGCAGCTGGTAGCGGTGGTTGGATTGTCTCGGGTGCCGGTGCTACTGCGTACAACGGCACATATACTGAAAACGGTACTTACAATAGTCGTCCATCATACACCGATGGTACCCACTGGTTGTTCAATGATTTTGCTGAGATGCCTTCTGCTAATATGTGGTGCATTGCCGATAGTACATTCAATATGGGTATGCCTGGTATGGAATGTGCTTACTTTTCTTCATCTACTGATTTACCCGGTACTTGGAGTGTTGGCAATGGAGTATCTTCTCCTGCTCCCACCCTCTCTGCCGCCCAAGGTGCCTACACTTACACCCTTGCTTCCGGTACCGTAAATATAGAAGGTAATTATGTAAATGGTGATGGTACTAATGCTGTAAATACTACTGCAGATACTAACGATCCAACTCTTAACATCAACGGTTCATTCACTAACTCTGCAGACGCTACATTTATTGCTTCTAGCTCCGGTAGCTTCTCTGTTGCTTCTAACTTTACTAATAATTCTACTGCTACCTTTACTCACTCAAGTGGCACTATTACCTTTGATGGACAGGGGACCCAAACCATTACTACCAACGGAGAT
>MWCM01000003.1 GCA_002070055.1 bacterium ADurb.Bin212
TTTAATTAGGATCTTTTTCATTTGGTTAACTAAATGATTGATTAGCCAAGTCAGAGACGATGCCGGTTAAAACCAGCGCGCCGATGCAGATTGCCAAACCGATCGAAGAGTATACCAAGATTCTTTTGGAGCGGTCCAAGTTTTCCGGATTGCCGGAGCTTGTTATATATCCTATCCCCCCCATAACAAAAAAACCGGCTGCGAGTAAGCCGGCGATGGTGACGAGAACCTGGATGACATTTGTTGCGAAGTTTTGGACTCTTGAGAGGTCGGGGGCGGCAAAAACCGTACTAGCCGACAAAAGTACCATACAGAGCGAACAAAGAGAGAGCCAAAGAGAGCGGAGACGAAGCATTTATAACCTTCTTTCTCCCCTCCCAAAGAGGGATGCGGATTAGGCATCCTCAATTATTATTAATTGTTATGATGTCCTATTATTACTTTTACCATAGCTGAAAAAAACTTGTCAAGCCCTAGTATTTTTTGACCGCTTGGTGATTTTAATATCTTTTGCTTGAATTTTTTTTAGATCAACTTCAAAAGCCTTTTTGTAGAAAGATTTTTCCAGCAGTAAATTTATAACACCCAAGACAAAAGAAAAATAGATCATTTCGTGCCACGACCAATAAATATAAAGTATGGGGAAAATTATAATAAAATACCAAGACAATTTTTTAACTAAAAATGAATATGCATCTATTGCTAAACAGACAATACCGGATATTAAAAAGAGAGGTTGATAATAGATTAAACCGATAATACCCAGAATAATAAATATCGTTTTTATTAAACGAAACCACGAGATCATATTTAATAAATATTTATAATACTGTTTTTTTGTAAACGAGAATTTAAAATTATCCCCAGGATACAAGATTGAATTTGTCATCTCAACAACTTTAAAAATATTTGTAGTATTTTGTTCTTTCATAACTTGTCAAGATATTAATGTTTTTAGCTGATCAATATTATTTGATAAATCTATCAGAACCCAAGAGTCAATTCTATCATTTTGTTTTAAAGCATTTATCTCTTCTTCAAATACTTGATCGTCAAACCATATAAAATCACTCTCAAAGTCGATTGCTTCCGTTTTCCATGTCTGCCAGTTAGTCGGTTTGATCTTCTTGAGAAGCTCCAATGTTTCCCCCTCAAAAAAATTCGATAAAAATCTAATAGTATGGTTGGAATCTCCTTTGCAATGGGTGGTAAGCCAGTATACATCAAAGTTATCAACCAAATATCTTATGAATTCATTTGAATAGTTGGCGATCTGTTTATCGTTGGCTAAAATAACCCCGTCTATATCAAGATACGCCTTTTTCTTATTTGATTTAGTCATTTTATTCAAATTCAAAACAGTTTTCAAATATTAATCTTTTTCTACCCTTGCAGATATCGAGAATCTCGGAGTGAGTAAACAGTTTATAAAATTGCGATTCCTTGGCAAATTTATGTTTCGGATGGCGGCGGCAAAATTCGATATCGGCCATTACCGAGTAGTCCGCATCTTCCTTTACCCATTTATTTAATTCGGCTTTATATAATGAGATATTGCTAAACTGCGGGATATCTACTCCGCCGCGCGGCTTACCATTCAAATCATCGCCTTCTAGCCAATAATCATAGATATGTTGTAGCTCCATTGGTTCTTTCGAGAAATCAGGTCGAGATAGGCGTGGTAAGACCTTTTTAATTTTTCGAATAGCTTTTGTTTTTTTATCGTTCTTCAGTTCATCGGGATCTATGTTGTATGAAACAAAAATCAGTTTTTTCCGGCCCCTGGTAATATCGTAAACCTCGTCGTCCGTAAACCCCTCCTTTATTGCTTTTGAGTTTTCGTGATAAGGATACCTTCTGGCAAATTCCATGGAGGTTACCATACAGCATTCATGCGGGCTATCAAAATAATCAAGCATTTCGGTAGCATAGGGACCCGGGATATTGACCAATTCGGGATATTCGCTGGCATATCTAATTTCGTCATCTCCTTCAAGTTTTAACGTAAAAGATCTGATTATTTGTATTGGATATTTGGTAATATCGTATTTCATTTTACCTCATATACAAAATATACAAGAAAAAGACTAATAAAATCAATTTTATAAATATCAATTACCGAAAACACTTTTGTCGGCTTATTGTATGACAAGCTCATACTTCGCTAGACATTTATTCGCCTCGAAAGGTTTTCTCTAGAAATTAAATTCAAATATTATTGCGGCGATTCAATCGGTTCGCAAACTCTTTTAATTCAGGAGATTGCTCGCTCTTTCTCACCTCGATATTATTCGCTAAGCAACTTTTACTCAAAAAGTATTTTCGCAAAAGATACTTGCTCATTTAAATGGAAATATCTTCTCCCGCCTGTCTTCCAATTGTATAGAACAAACGGCCTGTCCGCCTCAAGGTCGTTCATGACGTTGCGTGCTCCACCTTGACCCGTCTAGTCCGTTTGTTCTTAGTCCTCCACAGGACAGGCGGGAGGTCGACCTGCCTTAGGTTAATAAAAATAGGAGGTGAATATGGGGCCTGTTTTGGAGCGAACACAACAAGCGATATTAAATGATCAGTTTAGAGAAAGTGGAAAGGGAGTAATACTTACGGGAGGTGTCCAGAGTGTGAAGGATCTTCCCGGACTGCTTCAAGCGATTAGAGAGTTTGATAACTTCAACGAGGATAACGATCCTTGGAAGGAGCACGACTTCGGCCGCTTAAAGTGGAACGGCGACAGTGTCTTTTGGAAGATCGATTACTACAATGAGAGCTATAGCGAATGGGAGGATCCGCTGCTAGGCACTTGCCACAGGGTGTTAACGGTGATGTTGGCAGAGGAGTATTAGAAAGAGGCCTGGGAGTTTCGCGACTCTCGGGCCTTTTTTATTCCCAGTCGTTTAATTTTACACTCATTGTATATGAGCCATCCTTGTTTATCTTGCATTTATCACCTGCAAGAAATGATCTTATCGAAGAAAATTCTTTATCTATCGTTTTAATAAAACTCGATACCGTAAACTTTTTACCCTCTTTGTTTTTTGGTGTATTTTTATAACAGTAAGCGAGCCAACGGTAGAAGTATCCGATGTCATAATCATCGGGTTTTAAGCTGCCGCGCTTACCTCGCTTCTTTTTGTCGTAATGGGTAATCAAATTATCCAAAGCATTTGATAAAGAATAATCGAGGCCTTCTCTGTACCATGCGAACCAATATGAAAGGGTTAAATAATATTCAATCTCGTTTTTTGTAAGTTCGATATTAAAAGCCAAGCTAAAAAGATTTTTTAGTTTATTTTTATCTTCCGCATTTAGTTCAATCGATTTTTTCTTAATTATGGTTGTTCTGATTGCTTCCCCAGCTTTTCTTTGTATCTGCATCATTGCCAAAATAGACATTGTGTGCGCGGCATCATTTATTTCAAAGTCTGTTAATTTTTTCTCATAATGATATTCGGATTTAAGCATTTCCCTGAATTCTTTAATTCCCTTTTCATCCAACTGAGTCCATGAATTAAGCGCCGTTTTAAATAGTTTATCAGCCTCTTGCGCTTCTTCGGTTTTATCAAGTATAAATAGTAAATCTTTCTTTGGCAGTTTTACGCCAAATTTTTGATAAAATTTTTCGTGTAAATCCGTTATTTCCTTCTTTGAAGGTTCGATGTTATTTTGTACTTTCTTAGTCATCTTCGATAATTACTTTTTCCAAAACTTCAGAGGTTAGTCCGTAGTCTTTAACTTTCTTTTTAAAAGTTAAATAAAAAACCGGTTCTTGTTCGTCGAGTTTGTTTTTCAAATAAAAGTAGATATGATTTTTTGCTTTCTCATTTGGCAGAATCAGGATAATCTCCGGAAATGGCTTGTCGGTATTATCTTGCCACTCCTCGTCGTTGTAATAACTTAGATACTCCTTTACCCGATGGCGAAGTATATTTGATCGAAGATTTGAATTAAACACCTCCAAGAAATATCTTTTAACCCCTCCTTTGTTTTCGACGGCAAAATAAGCGTCGGGCTTGGGTGAAAGCATATGCTCCATGCCGGAGAGTTCGGTTTTGGTATAAAAATGAATCTTGGCGTATTTTAGTTTGGTCAGCGACAGATAGATGTTGGCAATAAAAATACAATTTTCTTTAAACCTCTGTGAGTATTTCTTTTCTTTTCTAATTTTATCGGCTTTTTTGCCTATTTCCATTTCTTTCTTTAAACACTTTCTGCCGTTTTTACCAAGAGAGTATAGTGCCGGCTGATTGTCGAAGTTTTTTTGGTAGTAATAACATAAATAGTCGTTTTGTTTTAGATCATCGAGCCAGGCGAAGATTCGGCCAGGGTGTTTATGCCCGAGCATGGCTTGAATTTGTTTTCGGGTTAAGAATCTGAATTTCAAAAGGAGGGAGAGAATTTCTTTTTGTTTGTCGGAAATGTTGAATTTTTTCATAAAAAGCGGAACGCTTAGTAATATATAAGAATATATGGGGACGATAATTTTGGTGTTTTGAGGTTAAAATCAGGATATTTTTGTGTCATTCGGATATCACAGTTTATTAAGTCAAAGAGGAGATGTCGGCTGACGGTTTAATTTGTTTTTTCTTGTCTTTTGATTCTTTTTTAATCGGTTCTTCTTTCGGTTTGGAGTATTCTATGGCGTAATTTTTTCTGGAGATATCTTTTAGGTGCTTAAGACGCTCCGGTTTTTTGACTGAAAGAATTGGCAAGGTAATTCCTGAAAACGGTTCTTCCGGCTCAATGGCGGCCATTTTGATGTAGAAACGAAATCGCGGTAGATTGGCGATATCGCCCGGCTCGACATGGGGAGCAAATTGCGGAAGCATTAATCGCTCATCGACCGGACTGGCTGTTCTAAAACAAATTGCCGTTCCGGTATTGGCTAAAACGACATTGGTGATATTTTGATCTTTTTGCTGGGCGGTTGATTGCTCGGCAATAGTTATTCTAAGGCCGAATTTTCGTCCGCCGGATAAGACTTTTGTAAATGACGAGGTTGCGAAGTTTTGAAACTCGTCGACAAATAAATAAAACGGTTGCCTTAGGTCTCTCTCAATTCTGACTCGGCGCATTGCCGCTTGATAGGTTTTGGCGATAATCGTAGCTCCCAAAAGTTGAGAGGTATCTTCTCCAAGTTTGCCTTCGGCCAGATTGCAGATCAAAATTTTGCCGCTTTCTAAAATATCATCGAAATTGATCGTTGATTTGGGTTGCTCAAGAATTCTTTTAGCGATCGGAGAGAAAAGAAAACGACCGATCTTGGCGGTAACGCCGCCGACCATTTTTACATGTTGGTAATCGCCGGCTTTGCCAAATTCGTTTTTCCAAAAGTTCAAAAGATTTTTGTCAGTAATATTTTTAATCGCTTGTTTTCGGAAATCTTTGTTGTTTAAAAGGTCGTAAACGGTAAAGATGGTGCAGTCCTCTTGGCAGAAAGCGCTGTAGATGGCATTTCTAAGTATATATTCTATTCTATGGGCATCGACATTCTCATCTTTAAAGAAAACTCGTCGAAAGATCGCTACCACGCTTTCACAAACCAGTTCTTTTTCAAGTTCCAAATCGTCCTCGGAAAGCCCTTCTTCAATCTCCAAAAGATTTATACCTATTGGAAATTTTACATCGAAAGGATCAAAATATATCAGCTCATCTGCTCTCTCATCGGGGACTCTGTTTAGCAAGTCCTCGGCCAAGTCGCCATGAGGATCGACTACGGCCACGCCTCTGCCTTTGTTAATATCATCTGCAGCCATGTGATAAATAATGGTAGTCTTTCCACTTCCGGTCTGACCGATCATATAGACATGGCGGGAGCGATCGTCGTCGGAGAGTCCGATCTCGATATCGGAATTGGAGAAGGTGTTTTTACCGAAAATCACATCAAGATCAGTTTTGTTCTTAATGGATAAGGGAGCCGGCAGTTCGCGGCTTCGCACCTTTTGCATATCATCGTTGTAAGCGTCATCCTTAAATGGAAAGTGAAATATAGAAGCGGCTTCGGCCGGAGTTAAAGCCAGATTGGAGTTAAATCTCGAGTTGTATTTGAAATTGTTAAAGATTTTTTTAAATATGTTTTTTGTCGGAACGAGAGATTGACCGCTTGAGTGATTGAAGTTACCGATAGCGGCGCTGATGCCCGAAATACGTTCGTGAGTTTGCTTGCTTTCGGTATATACCGATATTCGCAGTGACGAGGAAAAAAGCGGTTCCGAAAGTTTAGCCTTGGCTAGTCTGGAAAAATCTTGATCTTTGGGCGAGGGCTTATCGGAAAAGATTTTGATGTCGGGATATTCCGGAGTTTTACCGGTTAAAAATTCAGCAACAACAAAGAAGGGAGTCATTGCCATTCTGGTCAGAAAGTCGAGTATTACAAGAAAAGCGATTAGGACTCTTGATCCGATATCGTTTTTTGACCAATCTATATATTGTTTATTGTTGAGAGCTTTTGTTAATCGTCTGGCTTCGGTAATGTTGTAAAGCTCGCCGGAGCGTTTGAGTGGAGACAATGTCAGCTGAATAGCCAACAAGTCTTCGGGCCCCAGCTGTTTAATATTGGCGGCAAGATAGGCAATCGGATCGTGCTTTGAAAGATCGCTGTGATCGCGAAGAGGCAAAGCGAAGTGACGCGTTTGTTTAAATTCGATCACTGTCCCCTTTTTGCCGGCAAGGTAGTCGTTAATACGTTTAATCTTACAGCTTGGCAGATAGCCCCTAAAAGATTTTTCTATGTTGTTTATCTTACTTTTGGGAACGCGAACGATATATCTGATGCCCTCTTTTCGAGTCGATGTTATCTCAAAAGAAGTCAAAGAGCTTTTTAGAAGCAATTTGTCTTTTAAGCTTGTCTGGTTTAGCAGCGAATATACTTGCTTAAACAGCTCCGTAGTCGCTTCGGCGGACACTTTCGCGTTGTCGACGTAAGAGAGGAATTATCTTTATTAGGAGAATTATTACAAGGAGAAGTAAAAAGAGCTCTAAAAATATTATTGTGTATCGTTCTATATAGCCGAGAGCTCCGCTTAGAAATTGTACAATTTGGGAGATCGACAGGTCTTTGACTGCAAAATGCATTCTCTCCTCACTGCCCACCTCCTGTTATTTTGGAATTTTTGCTTCCTTATTTTATGTTTATCATAAACGATATTCTCTTGTAAAGAGGAGAAAAAGGCCCTTGACAACTAACACCATAGGGATATAATAACACTATAGGGATAGATAAGGAGGGAAAATGGAGCCGAAAAAAGATCTAAATAATAGTCAATTTAAACTCGATTCGGAGAGTTTGAAAAGCTCGGATGACAGCTTGATCTCAACTAAGGATTGTCAGAAACTGTTTGAAAAATACGACCTTGATGATAAGCAAGTATTGCTTATAAGAAATAGCGTTATAGGCATTGCTAATAGCGTAATTAACGGTTATATCGATGATTACTTCGAGCACAATCAGTAGAGAATATACCAAAGCCGTCATATATTGTCGCGTTTCATCAGAGAAACAGGTCAAAGAGGGAAATGGTCTTGATAGCCAAGAATATCGCTGTCGCGCTTACGCAGATTCTTTAAAGTTAAAAGTCGACAAGGTTTTTCGTGACGAAGGTATCTCGGGCGGACTTTTCGACCGGCCAGCAATGAAATCGATGATAGATTATCTTGATGATCACTGGCAAAGTAAATATTGCGTGATATTTGATGACTTAAAAAGATTTGCCAGAGACGTCGAAGTTCATTTGAGACTAAAATCCGAATTGCGTTGTCGGGAGGCAAAGTTATGTTGTCTAAGCTACAACTTTGATGACAGTGCTGAAGGAGAGTTTGTTGAAACCATATTCGCCGCACAAAACGAACTGGAAAGAAAACAAAACAGGAGGCAGGTTTGCCAAAAAATGAAAGCTCGTATGGAGAATGGATATTGGTGTTTCCATCCGCCTGTTGGTTATGAATACAAAAAGGACAGAGAGCATGGAAAGATAATTGTTCCCATTCCGGAGATTGCTTCAATTATCACCGAAGGGTTAGAGGCTTTTGCCAATGAGCGTCTGGTCAGTCAAACCGATGTGATTGACTTCTTTATCTCAAAAGGTTTGCAAAATATGAATGGTGGTAAGAAATTAAAATTCAATAAAGTAAAAAGGATATTAAAGCAGTCGGTCTATGCCGGAATAATCGATTACCCTCTATGGGGAATTTCAAGAAGAAAAGGGCATCATAAAGCAATTGTCAGCGTTCAGACATTTGATAAAATCCAGGAGCGTTTGAGGCGACCGGAAAGAAAACCGAGGGAGACTGATAAATTGGAATTTCCGTTAAGGCGCTATGTTAATTGCTCCGTTTGCGGTAAAAAGATGACCGGCAGTGTTAATCGAGGGAAAAGTAAATACTACGCACACTATACTTGCAACAATAAAGAGTGTAGCGCAAGACCAAAAAACATCTCCGTTCAAAAACTAGAGGATGACTACGTAAAATTATTAGAAGAGATCGGAGTCGAACCGGAAATTCTAAAATTGGGAGAGATTATCGCATTAAAGACTTGGGAGAAAAAGTCCAAAGATGTCAGTATTACTGCGGAAAAACGAGAAGCGGAGAAGAAGGAGATGGAATCCAAACTGGACAGTTATATCGATCTGGTAGCAAATGCTCGCTCGGATACCATTAGAAATCGATACGAGGAGAAAATTGAAGAACTGGATCAGCAGATCAAGCGAATGGAAAACGAGTTAAAAAACAAAAAAACTCCGGACATTGGCGGAGCATTAAAACTACTGTTAAGATTTCTTGGAACACCGGCGGAAACTTGGAAAAACTCGAACAGAGAGCTGAAAATAGCACTGCAAAACATGATCTTTGCCGAGAATCCGACTTACTCTTTAAAAGACGGATTTGGAACACCGAAATTGTCGCTCCCATTCCTGTTAAAACACTATATTGACGGCCAAAGTGGTGGTTTGGTGGAGGTGAGGGGAGTTGCACCCCTGTCCAAAAAGTTAAAAAGACATCGTCTACAAGTTTAGCTTCGATTGAATTTTCGGCATTAAGATAAAAACCGAAGCGAAAATCTTAATGCTTATCTGCTGTTTTGCTTAACTGTTGCTGCGCCAGACCCAGCAACAGGGAAACTCGAAGTATGGCGTCTAAGATCTCAAAGTCGAGTAGCTCTAAGCTAGACGGTTGCTGCAATTAGGCAGCAACTGGCGAGAAAGCAAAGCCGCTGAAAACAGAGGCTAATTTTTCTCTAAGTGATGTTTTTGCACTTATGTTTTTGTAAACGCTTATAAAGCGGCTTACTTACTTACTTGCAAATATCTTTTTAAAGTACTTTCTGTCGAAACTAATACACCCCCAGATAATTTAAAATTCAGAATTTAGAATTTTAAATAGGGGAAAACTCTATTATGATACTAAAAACAATAGTATTTGTCGATTGGGCTGGGGGTTCGTAAGCGTCACGAACGCCCCAGGGTGCGACAACAACAACGTTCGAGTGCGGCGATGATCCAGGCGACCGGATGCCATTCGCCGATTGGCTCCACCAAGATAGTGTCGATGCCAAGTCTTGTGGCGCCAAACACATCTGCTATCAGCTGATCGCCAATCATCACAGCTTCCGCTGCGTCGACTCCGGCTAAGTCAAGCGCTTGAAGAAATGGCTCGTGGTGCGGCTTGACCCTGGGCCAGAAGGCGCAGACGTGGTCTACCTCTAGGTGTATCGCTATTCTTTGAACTCTCTCTGATCTCGCGGTGAATACAACATTTGATAGTAACACAACCTTGAGGCCGGATTCTTTCGCCTTCCCAACTAGCCGGACTGCCTCGTCTGTCGGATGGTCTTTTTTGAGGCAGCTAACCGTGTTGTCCACGTCGAGGATGATCGCCCTGTAGCCTTGCTCTGCCAGGCCCTCGGGGCTTATCTCATCGAGGGCAACGCGATCCTGTTGGGCAGAGAGAGTCTGCCCAAGCATTTGTAGCAGCTCCAGCATGCCTCTCACGCCCTTTCTTGTGGTGTGGTTGTCTTTGGTAAACTATCATATTTATAGTTTTTTCTCAATCCTCCAAAGTTTAGATATAATGGTTTTATGATATATATCCTCTTTGCAGTTCTTCTGCTGTTAGTTTTTGTGATTTTTTGGCAATTATCATTGTTGTTTTCTAGTATAGTCGGAGCACCGACAGTATATGCCAATAGCAAGGCAATTATCGATTCTTATAAACTTGCCGGATTAAAAAAGGGTGAAACCGTGCTGGATTTGGGTTGCGGTAATGCAAAAAGCTTAATTATTGCTGCAAAAGAATTTGGGGCTAAAGGCGTAGGCGTTGAGATCTCGCCTTATTGCTATTTAAAATCGAAATTGAATGTATTGTTGGCTAGGGAGAGCGGAAATATAAAGATTTATCTGCGTGATATTAAAAAATCGGTTGACCTAATTTCGAAGGCCGACTTATTATATCTTTATCTGCTGAATTCTGTTTTGGAAAAAATAGAAAGGGATATATTCGACAATATTGGTAACAATGCAAGGGTTGTGACTTTGGCTTTTAAATTTAAAAAAGAACGAGCCCAAAAAACCGTATCCACTAGCAATCTTGGCAGAGAAACAAAGGTATATTTATATCAAAAAGGAAGTGTTTGAAAGGGCTCTCTAAAAATGTGGGGTCTTGACAAAATGTAAAGCATACTTTACATTAGTACTAGAAGCACAAACAATAATCAGGTTACAAAATGGATTGCAACATACAAAATAGATTAAAAGAATTTCGCAAGAAGAACGGCTTAAGCCAAGAGGACCTGGCGGATGCTTTGGGTATCTCGAGGCAATCAGTAATTGCTCTGGAGCAGGGTAAATCTATGCCATCTTTACCTTTGGTTGTGAATATGTGTCAATTTTTTAACTCCGCCTTCGAAGATATCTTTGAATTCGAAAGACAGATTGATGAAGAGATAAACAGGATAATAGATAATAATTCAAATATTAAGATTAAAATAATTAATAAGCCCGATGCGGTTAAGAGATTATCTCAACAACCCAGTGGGCAGACAGGAAAGGAGGCAAATATGCCTTTTGAATTAGAGCCATGGAGACCATTTCGTGAGGCTGTATCTTTGCGCGACGCCATGGATAGGCTTTTCGAGGAAAGCGTTGTTACTCCAAATAAAGCGGCTGCAATAATGCCAAAAATTGATATTAAGGAGAAAAAGGACGCAGTCGTGGTGAAAGCCGAAATACCGGGAATTAATGAAGAGGATGTTGAGGTAGAGATTACAGATAATGTAATGACTATAAGCGGCGAGAAGAAAGAGGAGAAAGAGGAGGATAAAGCCGGTTATTATTACAAAGAGAGTCACTCCGGATCATTCACTCGCAGCTTTACTCTTCCTTCCGAAGTGGCTGCTGAAAAAGCGGAAGCTGAAGTTAAAAATGGTGTACTTGTTATAACTGTTCCTAAGGTTGAGGCCAAGAAGCCTAAGAAGGTCAGCATAAGAAAGAAAACTAAGTAATAAAACTAAGTAATAGCACAGCCTAACACGCATAGGTAAAAAAATCCCCCCCCAATGGGCGGGGATTTTTTAATGATTGTGTTTAAAATAAAGTTTTGCGATGAATTTATTGAATAATTATCAAAAAGTTGTATAATAACAGAACCCTCCACTTCGCGCAAAGGAGCAAACATTGTGGACCCAAACGCAGATCTAATCGCAGAAACAACCAGAACAATGATCGAACTTCAAGGCAGAGGAGTGGTAGAGCGTATTCGCTTGAAGGTGGGCAAGACCTGGATTGCGGGTTTTGTAAGGTGCCCTGACTGCGGTTACATGGAGGCGACAGTGAACCAAACCGGATGCAGGGTTAGGTGTAGGTGTGGCTTTGGTCGGCATCGTTGTATCGACCTTCGCAAAACTCTGGAGTTGCTGGGGGTGTATGTCGCCTCAAGACCTACTCTCTCCGCGACCGAACCAGTCAAACGGGACGAGGCGGAGGAGCTATTCCGCATCGGCCGTGGAGGCAACGACCGACCCCAATCTGGTGGTTGGGGAGACGTAACGCCCGCACCTCGCGGGCGATCCAAGCAATTGCTTGGGTAGCAAGGTGTCCCGCCCTATCGGGCGGGACACCAGCACAAAGAAAAAAGATTGAAAATATTTTCTTGAGTGATTTGCGTGATATAATGAGAGAAAGTTTATGATTTGCTGCTCGGAATATTTGTTTTACACACTTACAAAATCAACTCATAGCTTTTTCAAAACTTTTTATTTAAACACACATTAAAGTGGCTTTTAAAAAGTAATATGCTATGTCCTACTGACAATTCAAAGCTTGAGAGGGTGCTGTTGCTTTCTCGCTACGATGCATCAATTTATGTGGACCAATGCAGTATTTGTGGAGGTATTTGGTTTGATGAATCTGAGCTTTTTATGGTTAAAAAGGGTCAAGAGGATAAACTTAAACACATCGATTCAAAAAGTTTTAAAGAAACAAGTTACATAAAAGATAAAGTTTTTTTATGTCCAAAAGATAAGCATGAAATGGTGTCCTACCAAGATTCTCTATTACCGAAAGATATTGTTATAAAAAGGTGCCCGCATTGTAGCGGCTTATGGCTGAATAAAGCAGACTTTACCACTTACCAAAAACATCGGTCAAATTTGTTCGATAAGATTGAAAAACAGCAGAAGGATAAAAAATTCGAAGATCAAATGGGTAAATATTTAAGCTCTTACAGTCAGAGCGATCTGTATAATCAAATAGGCGAAGTTGGAAAGTTTTTGTCTACTCCGGTTAGACAATATGGTTATTCTGATTATGCTTACGCTAGCCAATCAGAAAAAACGGC
Source organism: bacterium ADurb.Bin212 (assembly GCA_002070055.1). Lineage (GTDB taxonomy): Bacteria > Patescibacteriota > UBA1384 > XYA2-FULL-43-10 > XYA2-FULL-43-10 > MWCM01. Next base: position 12,829 of record MWCM01000003.1, read on the forward strand.
CAATGAAGTCGCGAACATTGCCATAATAATTATTAGAATTATCCTATCGGTGATATTTAAAAGTCGGATCTAATTTGGTCGTGCGTTCTCGACTTCACTCAAACACATTTCGAGCGTTTTGAAGATGGCGTTTTTTTGTGATAAATATATTTTTTGGGGGGGTGCGGCAGCCAGGGGCTGCCGCGGGAACTGCGAGGTTTGTGCGTCTATCTATACTTGACCAGCTGATACAGAAGAACTAACGAGAGAATGCAACCGGGGGTCTGGGCAGTTGCCAAGAATAAGTCTGGCTTGGTCCAGCCGTAGATGGCCCAGAGGGTGTAGGTGCAGACGGCTGCGTAGACCAGCTGCGGAGCTAAGCCCTCACAGCTCTTTCTCCTATAGTTGTTGATGATCTGTGCGGGTAGGCCCAGAAGAACTATCATGAGTGATGCGACCGTTGCCAAAATCCCAATGACGGGCATGGGCTCCTAGCTCCCTTTTTTGTGTGTTGGTGAAAACCTAGCATTTAATACTATCTTATTTTGTGAGAAAGATCAACAAAAAATCATAAGCGTTATTACTTATGATCTTTCCAAAGTGGTGGGCGTGAGAGGACTCGAACCTCTGACTTCCACAATGTCAATGTGACGCTCTAACCAGCTGAGCTACACGCCCCACGCATAGATATTAGCAAATTTTATGTATTCAAACAATATTATTTGCTACTTTCGAGCTTCGAGGGGGGTTTTGATTTTGTCAGCCGTTATTAAAAGACAATTGTTAGTCTGGAAGTAATTAAAACGGTAAGTATTCATTTCTTTCACCTAAACATAAATAATGCTGGTATATTGTAGTAAAGAAATAAAATCCTAAAAACAAAAGCGCCGACACTTAAGCGCGTTTTGTTTTTATCTAGTAAAGAAGTATGGAATTATTATTGGGAGCCAATCCTGATTCGCTCTTTAATGCGGAGAGATAGGGAGAAAGGCAAATAAATATTGGAGGAATAAATGATATTAGGAGTTGATAAACTGTTGGGTCTAGTAGAGAAAGAGAAACTCGTTGAGGGACTTTGTGAAAGGGAGAGGACAAATCCGGAAGGTTGCGGTTTTGATTTATGTTTAGGCCAAGTTCACAAGATATCTGGCAAAGGTTTTATGGGCCTAACCGAGAGAGATTCGGTTGATTCCGAATTAATCTACAAATATGATCCAGATAACAAACAATCAATAATTATAAAACCCGGAGATACGTATCTGGTTACCACAAACGAGAAGGTTAATATGCCACAAAACCTAACAGCAAATATGTGGCTCAGAAGCACGCTTTACCGCTCTGGTATTATTATGTCTGGTGGTAATGTGGCCCCAGGGTATTGTGGAGAACTCTCGTTTATATTCCACAATGCCGGTCCTTGCGAATTTGAAATCGAGTTGGGGGCGAGGATTGTCCATATTCTGTTTTATCAAATAGATGGGAAAACAAATACTTACAGAGGTCAATGGAAGGGCGGTAGAGTAACCAGCAAAAAAAAGGAAGTGCAAGTTTAAATAATTTTAGCGGAGGGAGACGGGAGGAGACTTGGATAGTAAAACATTTCCCAGAAATACCAGATTGTCTTGGGAAGAATTTTTTATGACGGTGGCTATTGCAGCCTCGGAAAGAACTAGCTGTATCTATCATTTAGTTGGTTCCGTTTTTGTTGATACCAATAACAGGATAGTATCAATAGGCTATAATGGAGCTACTGCCGGGGATTATAACTGTATCGAAAAAGGTTGTGCTAAAACACATGGAGACCCAGAAACAGGCGAACTGATGAAATGCAGGGGCGCACACAGTGAAATTAACGCCATAATAAATTCTGGAGATACCGGTAGGCTTAGAGGATCAACACTATATATTACACTATTCCCTTGTTATGACTGTATGAAGGCACTAAATAATGCAGGCATAAAAAAGATAGTATATTTAGAGGAATATCTTAGGGTTGTTGAGGGCACAGATGGCAAGAAAAAAGAGCCGGAACCAGAAGCTAGGGCTCTTGCCAATAAAGTTGGTATAATTTGCCAAAAGTTTGATGGCAATTTGGGGCGCGATATCACATATTTGAACAAGTATGGTAACAAAGAAGGAACTAAAAAAAATAATGAGAGGTTTTAGCGCTCAGATTAAAAAAAGGAGTTCTATGAAAAATGAAAAGCATCCTGAATATCAATACCTGAATCTGTTAAGAGATATATTGGATAATGGCACAGATAAACCGATTTTTGGTGTGGAGGGGGTGAATTTAAGAAGTGTTTTTGGTCGTCAGATCAGATTTGATCTATCTGACGGTTTCCCCCTGCTAACTACCAAAAAAGTATTTTTACGCGGTGTGATCGAAGAGCTTCTATGGTTTCTGCGTGGCGACTCAAATGTAAAATATCTTGTCGATAAAGATGTACACATATGGGACGAATGGGCCTATAAGCCTTATAAAAAGGCCATGGATGGTGGAAAGGTGCCTTCATTATCGCAGGATGACTTCATTTCAAAAATTAAAGAGGATAACAAATTCGCCAAGAAATGGGGAGAGCTAGGCCCTGTGTACGGAGTCCAGTGGAGGAAATGGCCAGCCAAAGATGGGCGTAAAATTGATCAACTGGCCTGGGCGATAGAGAAACTAAAAACAACTCCGGAGCGTAAAAGTATTGTGGTCTCAGCATGGAATCCTGAGTATTTATACGAGATGGCTCTCCCCGGAGAATCTATGGTTATAGCTCCTTGCCATATGATGTATCAATTTAATGTTAATGACAACAAGCTTTCGATGAATATGTATATTAGAAGCCAGGATTCTTTTCTGGGAGCTCCTTTTAATTTTGCCAGTTATGCTTTACTTCTAATGATGGTGGCTCAAATCACTGGCTTCGAGGTTGGCGAGTATGTTCATACTTTTGGTGATGTTCACATCTATAGTAATCATTTTGACGCTGTTAAGGAACAGCTCGAACGAGAGCCGAGACCATTTCCTAGGATGAAGCTAAACCCTAAAATAAAAAATATAGATGATTTTAAATATGAGGATTTCGAGATCTCCGGTTACAAGCCTCATCCCCAAATCAAGGCACCGATAACCCTGGTTGGAGGATTTTAAGTGAATAAGCCTATTTTCAGTTTAATAGCCGTTGTTGCTAAAGATCGAGGCATAGGCAACAATAATGAGTTGCTATTCCATATACCTGAAGATCTTAAATACTTTCAGAATGTAACTTCTGGTCATACTGTAATTATGGGCAAAAACACCTATTTTTCTCTGCCGAATGGTGCTTTGCCTGGTAGAAAAAATATTGTTTTATCCAGACAAGAGCTTAGTCTAAAAGACGCACAGGTTTTTGACTCATTAACAAAAGCCGTAGAGAGCTGTTCCGGTGAGCAAGAGGTTTTTGTGATAGGAGGTGCGAGTATATACCAGCAAGCAATCAGCCTGGCTGATAAACTATACATAACGGAGGTGGATGCGATAAAACCCGCCGATACCTTTTTTCCAGACTACTCCTCTTTTAACACCATTAAGGAATTGGGCGATGGTGAATATAAAGGGTTAAAATATAAATTTTTAGAACTTACGAAGGGCTAAAATGAAAATGCTTAACAATGTGGATCCAAGCGTGTATGCGATAATAGAGGCAGAAAAGAAACGCCAAACAGAGGGGCTTGAGATGATTGCTTCTGAAAACTATGTTTCGGAAGCGGTACTGGAAGCTCAAGGATCAGTTTTAACCAATAAATACTCAGAAGGTTATCCAGGGCAAAGATATTATGGCGGCTGTGAGGAAATTGATAAAGCTGAAACTTTGGCAATTGAACGGTTAAAAGAGTTATTTGGATGCAAATTCGCCAATGTTCAGCCACATTGTGGTTCTAGTGCCAATATGGCAGCATATTATGCCACCATAAATGTTGGAGATAAAATTTTAGGTCAGAGCTTGGATGCCGGAGGGCATTTAACGCATGGTGCAAAAGTTTCTTTTTCTGGCCATATTTATGAATCTCATAGCTATGGTTTGAATGAAAAAAGTGGAGTCCTTGATTACGATGAGATAATGGATACAGCCAAAAAAGTTCAGCCCAAAGCGATTATGTGCGGATATTCTGCTTATCCTAGACAACTAGATTTTAAGAAGTTTCGAGCAATTGCCGATGCGGTCGGTGCTGTTTTGATAGCTGATATTGCTCATATTGCCGGACTTGTAGCTACCGGTTTCCATCCTTCCCCTATTGGGGTTGCGGATATTGTAACCTCTACGACTCACAAAACGCTACGAGGTCCCAGAAGTGGTATTATAATGACAAACAATGAGGATTTAGCCAAAAAAATTGACAAAGCGATATTTCCCGGACTTCAAGGCGGTCCTTTGGAGCACATTATTGCTGCAAAAGCAGTAGCATTTGGCGAGGCGCTAAAGCCGGAATTTAAAGAGTACATAAAAAATGTACTGGATAATATGCAAACGTTTGCGAACACTCTGACTAGTTTTGATTTTGATTTGGTAACCGGCGGGACAGACAATCATCTAATATTGGTGGATTTAAGGGGCAAAGGCGTAACCGGAAAAGAATTCGAAACTGCACTTGGTAAGGCGGGAATTACTGTAAATAAGAATTCCATTCCTAAAGATCCAAATCCGCCCAAAGTTACATCCGGTATTAGAGTTGGCACTGCGGCTTTGACTACCAGAGATATGGGGGCGGCAGAAATGCAGAGGATAGCCGAGATGTTCAATATTGTTGCAGAAAATGTTGATGACGAAAAAACTCTTGCGACAATCAGAAAAGAGGTTCATGGGATGACAAAAGATTTTCCGGTGCCGGGGATTAATTAAAAAGAATAAAGAATTTTGAATAAAGAATTATGGTTAGAAACAATGTCAAATAAATTAATTTGTATTTGTGGTATGTGTGGTGCGGGAAAATCGGAGGTTTCGGATTATTTTAAAGGTCTGGGGGCTTTTGCCTATGTTAGATTTGGACAAGTTGTGCTCGATGAGGTGAAAAAGATATCTCAAAAGCCCTCAGAAGCCCTGGAGAGAGAAGTTCGTGAGAGATTTAGATCAGAGATGGGCATGGCAGCAATAGCGATTAAAAATATTCCCAAAATTTTGAAGGAGTTGAAACATAAAAATGTAATTGCAGATGGTTTATATTCATGGGAGGAGTATTTGGTTCTCAAAGAGAGATTCCGAGATGATTTGGTTGTAATTGCAGTATATGCTCCGCCATCTATTCGCTATGCTCGTTTGACTGGTCGTGCCAATCGGCATGGTACTGATGAAAGCTTAAGATTCAGAAGTTTTTCAACAGAACAAGCTGAGGCAAGAGATAAAGCCGAAATAGAAAATCTACATAAAGCTGGCCCGATAGCGATGGCAGATTATTTGATAAAAAATGATGCCACAGTGGATGAGCTTAAACAAAATTGTCGAGAGGTATATACTAAGATTTTTGTTGACTAATTTTGGCATTATGTTACAATCGGAGCAATTAATTCAGGTTGATGAAGGGACTAACCAACCCCGAAACCTGAGGCAAACCTAAGCCAATAGGCAAATTAAGATCCAATCGAGATGGAACCGGCCGAAGAAAATCGGCCTCTCGAGCTAAGGGTCTTTTTTATTAATAAAAGAGGAAAAAATGACTCAGAAAAAATATGAAGTTGAGGTGATTAGACATTCGTTATCACATGTAATGGCGGCGGCAGTTGTTGAAATGTTTCCAGAGGCAAAGCTTGGTATTGGTCCAGCAATCGAAAACGGTTTTTACTATGATTTTGACCTGCCCAGAACCTTAATTCCGGAAGATCTTCCACTTATAGAAGAGAAGATGAGAGATATTATCAAAAAAAACGAGCCTTTTGAAAAACAGGAAATTACTATTCCGGAAGCAATTAAACATTTGGAGGGCACTTCGCAAACTTATAAATTGGATTTAGTTCGTGAGCTTGATGAGCAGGGGGAAAAGAAGGTGTCTCTGTATAAATCAGCTAATTTTGTTGACTTGTGCAAGGGTCCACACGTAGAAAGCACATCCGATCTTAAAAATGCAGGTTGGAAATTGGATAAAATCGCTGGGGCTTATTGGAAGGGGAGTGAAAAAAATAAAATGCTTCAAAGAATATACGGTTTAGCTTTTGAATCAAAATCTGATCTTGAAATATATTTAAAACAGCGGGAGGAAGCAGAAAAGCGTGACCATCGAAAGTTAGGTGCAGAGTTAGATCTTTTCTCGTTTCACGAAGAGGGGCCAGGATTCCCATTTTGGCATAATAAAGGGATGGTGATTTGGAATACTTTGCTTGATTGGTGGAGATTAGAACACAAAAAGGCTGGGTACCAAGAAACAAAGACTCCAATCATTCTTTCGCGTGATTTATGGGAGAAATCCGGCCACTGGGATCATTATAAAAATAACATGTATTTTACAAAAATTGATGATCGTGATTTTGCCGTAAAACCGATGAACTGCCCCGGCGGCATGCTTTTATATAAAGAGAAAGTTCACTCATATCGGGAATTTCCGTTAAGAGTCGCTGAGATTGGTCAGGTCCATAGACACGAATTAGCGGGCACATTGCATGGTCTAATGCGGGTAAGGACCTTTCATCAAGATGATGCGCACATATTTTGTACCGAAGAGCAAATCGAGAAAGAAGTTATAGGTGTTATAAATTTGGTTGATAAAATGTATGGGAAGTTGGGCCTAAAATATCATCTTGAACTTTCAACCAGGCCGCTAGAGGGATCTATCGGGTCTGATGAGATGTGGAAAAAGGCCGAAGATTCGCTAAGGCAGGCGCTGGAGAATAAAAAGGTTGAATATAAATTAAATCCTGGTGATGGTGCGTTTTACGGGCCCAAGATAGATTTTCATATTGAGGATGCAATTGGTAGAACTTGGCAAACAGGCACAGTTCAACTTGATTTCGCAATGCCGGAGAGATTTGAGTTAGAGTACGTTTCAGAGGACGGTTCACCCAAGAGACCGGTTATGCTTCACAGGGTAATATTTGGTTCGATTGAGCGCTTCATTGGAATATTAACGGAGCACTATGCCGGAGCATTTCCTGTTTGGTTGGCACCAGTTCAAGTTACTATTCTGCCGATTGCTGATAGACATAACTCCTACGCTCAACAAGTAGCAAAAGAATTAATAAACCAAGATATTAGAGTGGAAGTTGATGAGCGAACAGAGTCCATAGGCAAAAAAATTCGTGAAGCTGAGATAAAGAAAATCCCATATATGTTTGTTGTTGGCGACAAGGAAACAGAATCAGACAAAGTGTCTGTCCGGAAGTATGGTGAAGGCGATAAGGGACAGATGGATATTGCAGAGATAATTACTGAAATTACCAAGTCATGATTGAAAAAGCTAGAAAGAATCTAAATAGGATATTAGACAGATCTAATAGGCCGCCTCTTCTGACTTTGCATATTTATAAACGCCACGTGCTGATGATGGTTATTGTTGTGTGGCTTGTTCTGTTGGGCTACGGTGCGTATTTTAGATTTTTTATGGTTCTACCACAAGGAGCCGCAACGATATTGCCGGAGATGTCTTTGGATCTAACCGACAAGAAGATTCTAATATTGTCTCCGCATTGTGATGACGAAATTTTATCCTCTGCCGGATTAATACAAAGAGCACAACAGAATAACTCCAATGTAAGAGTTGTTATTACTACCGATTGTAATAGTCGCAAAATTGGTACAAAACGGCAAGAGGAGAGCAAAAAAGCATTAGAGAGTGTGGGTATAAAAAATGATAATATATTATTTTGGAATCTGCCCGAGAAAGACAAATCTTCTCAACAAAACATTAAAGATAGCGATGTTTATGGTTTGATCAAAAGTGAGGTCGAGAGTTTTTTGCCGGACTTATTGTTGGCTCCGCATTTTGACGATACACATATAGACCATAAAATTGTTGGTTCCTCTGTCGCGGAGATTATTGAAGAGGAAAAAAATATTAAGCCAATAGTCGCCTATTATTTAATTCATTACAATTTTTTGAAATATCCTTCGCCAAGCGGCTTTAACCCAGACGATTATCTGTTGCCCCCGGTCAGATTAATAGGACTTAACGAAGAGTGGTTTAAGCTGACGTTAAGCGGGGAGGAGATTGAGAACAAAAAAGAGGCCATATTTATGTATAAAAGCCAACTTAGTATTAGAAACCCGATCCTTCAGGATTTATTACTTGACTTTATAAGGCAGAACGAACTCTTTATGATAAAAAAATAGCTATTAAAGCTCCGAAACAGCCGACCTTGATATTTTGTATTTGTTTTCAACTAGTTTTTTATAACTTTCAATCACTGGTTTAATATTGGGAGCGCAATTTTTTGGTAATTTATCGATATCGAACCAACACCATTCAATAATGTCTTGAGCCGGCTTTATTTCTCCGACTCTTTCTGACAAATAGTGAATTAAAACAACAGAACCATCTTTAGAATCCGGTTTTCTAACAAGCATCGGTTTTAGTGGGGCAATAATTTTAATATCTATGCCCATTTCTTCTTTAACTTTGCGTATGCAGGCTTTTTCCAATACGTTATTTTGGTCGCCCCAATCTTCTTCGGAGATTCTTCCACCAACGAATTTCCAGAGTTTTTGTGCCTCTTTATCTTTACCGTGCCGATCCAGCAAAACTTTTCCGTCTTCGATAATAACCGGCCCGGAAGCTATAATAAAGTCCTGATCCATGATATATCCTTATGATAATTGGGCGTTAATGGTATTGGAATCAATGATTTTTGCTTTTAGCCTTTTTGAATATGTATCATACTCAATTTTTATTAAGTCGTGGCTGTCGCCATATTGTTCGGCGTGTCTCTCTGCATTTTCTTCATCGTTGTCGCAGAAATCACAACCTTCCGCCATGCAAACATATCTCGTTACTATCATACTTCTCCTGCTTTAATAATTAAGACAATTTTATCATTTTTTATTGGCAATTTCATCTAAGATTTTCCAACGTCTTTTTTTCTCGCTCCATGCAATCGGGTCTCCAAGTTTATGGGCGGCAGTTCCAGCGCGTGGCGAGTATTTATTAACATAAGCTATGCTGTATCCAACCTTTTTAAAGACTTCAACCGTTTCTTGAAAATCTTTCTCGGTTTCTCCCGGAAACCCAACTATTACATCAGTGGTAATTTTAATGGGAACTTCAGCTGTTTTAATCTTGTTAACAATATCGAGATATTGTTTTTTGGTGTATGGTCTATTCATGGCTTTTAATATTTTGTCGCTACCAGACTGTAACGGGAGGTGGATTTGCTTGATTACCTTTGGTAACCTTGCTACTGCCTCAATGATATCATCCGTCATGTCCTTAGGGTGATTAGAGGTAAATGATATTTTGAAATCTCCTGGAAGATCGTTCAGTTTTTCTAGTAATAATGCAAAATCTGATTTTGTTTTGCCGCCATTTATTATCCCTGATTCGTTCCTCCCAGCATTGTATGAGTTAACATTTTGCCCTAAAAGCATAATCTCTTTTTGGCCTTTTTTAATCAGTGTCTTTGCATCATTAACAACCTCATCCATTGCTCTGGATTTTTCTCTTCCTCTCGTATAGGGGACAGCACAATAAGAGCAAAAGTTGTTGCAGCCGATGGTTATTGGTATATACATGGACTGGGTGTTCTGTTCCGATAATAATGAGTAAAATTCAGAAAGCTTAAAATGCTCGAATCTATTATCAAAGTGCTCCGAGAGGATTTCAAAAAGATGTTTTATGTCTCCAGATTCAAAAATCTCAATATTCTTCGCGGCAAATTTAGCCCGGTCTTTTTCAAGCACGCAGCCTGATATTAGAACTTTTTTATCTGGCCAACTTTTTATTTTGCCGAATATCCTGTCTATCGCAGTCTGTCGCACAGAACAGGCCAAAACAATAATAATATCGGCATCTTCTTGCTTTGATTCTATCAAACCAAGTTTCTGCAATAAATATCCGAGTCTTGCGCTATCCCATTCATTGTATTGACAACCAATTGTCCAGAGATAATATTTCATATTACAAACATTAATAATTCAAAAAAACAGATGTCGAAAAATTATATCATCAATTTGCATAATAAGTAAAGACGAGTATATTATGTAATTGGCGTCGTGTGCGAGTAACGGTATCATTAGCTTTTGTTCTTGTGTGCGTTTTTCTAATGGTTGACACAATCTGAAACAATATGTTGTTATGAATCATAATTAGAGAGTGGAGTCTATGAAAAATAATAAAGAGATAATTAAAATTGAAAAAGAAAAAAAACTGGAAATGATCAATCAGATCAAGGCTTTTTTTATTGACAATCGTGGTGAAGAAATTGGTGATTTGCAAGCTGAGTTACTGCTTGATTTTTTAATTGAAAAAGTGGGTGCTGGAATTTATAATCAGGCGTTAAATGATGCTCTATATTGGTTTAAAAATAGAATTAGCGATTTAGAGGTTGATTATTATACATTAGAGAAGAAGGAGAACAGATGAGTGAACTTATGCTCATATTAGGCTGGGGATCTCCGATAGGAATTGGTATTTTTTTACTTTGTTTGGGCGGAATGATTTATTTATTATCAAGATCAGATAAAAGGAACAAATAGGAGATAGAAATTGAAAAAAGCTAATTTGGAAAATGGCGAATGGCAAAAGGGTGAAGGATATTATAAAAGAGTATTCTTTGATCCAATCGATATGAAACAGGACGGTGTTCAGCTACAGCAAATAAAAATATCCCCAAATCAGATAGCAGAGAATCATTATCATGAAAACCAAACCGAAGTTTTTTACTTTTTGAATAATCATGGATATTTTGTAGTTAACGGGGAAAAGGTGATAATCAAAACCGGAGATATTTTGATGATAGAGCCTAGAGACGAACACAAAGTGGTGAACAATTCAGATAGGGATTTTTTGTACCTAGCGTTTAAAAGTAATTATACCAATGATGATATCTATTGGGTCTAATTGAATACTTTAATTCAGGAGCAATGATGGTTATTGAAAAAAAGGTCTGGCCGGAATATTTCCAGAAAATACTTGATGGTCGAAAGAAATACGAGCTAAGATTAGCTGATTGGCAGTGTAATGAGGGCGACATTTTGGTGTTACGAGAGTGGGACCCGAAAAGCAAAGAATATACCGGCAGACTAATAGAGAAAAAAGTCACAATGGTGATGAGAACTAAAGAGATCGAATTTTGGAGTAGTGAAGAAGTTGATAAATATGGTTATCAAATAATTTCATTTGAATAATCATCAAATATTGAATCAAGGGCCCATATCATGAACAAATGGAAGACACCACCAGTAATCAAAATTTATGAAGCGCTAGGTGCGATTGCAGATGGGAGGATCTCTGTTAACGGAGATAGGGCAGAGGTATATTCATCTGACGGTAATAAAAAGTATGATGTTATTTTTTGTGAGTCTGAAAATGCAATAATGGCAAATGATAACGGATCGTATTGGGTTGGCTATTTGGGATATCCTTCAGTTGCATATCTGATGCTAAAAGGGGTATTGGAGTATAAGGCAGAATATGGAGAAGCTCTAAAGAATATAAAATGGAAAGAGATAAATACTAAAAACAAAAATAATTTTGAACTGACACAAGAAGAGATTGATAAAACTTTAGCAGAAAATCAAGTCGATTTGGAAGAATTCTACTGCTATCTTAACAATATTATTAAGAGTATCGGTGAATTAGGCTTAAATTATTTAGGTAAAAAGAAGAAACCTCCGACTGAAAAAAAGGATATAAAATCTTGATTCTATTCTAATCGATTATTAAGTCCAATATTCTAGCGACTGGAAAACATCCTTTTCAATAACAAAAATTCCCATTTCTGGGAATTTTTGTTATATAGTAATGCCCCGTGGGGAGCAATTACGTAAAAATTACTCTTCTTTATTATCCTCTTTGGTGCCTTCTTCTGAGCCTTCTTCGTCAGCGCCTGCTTTCTCTACCTCTACTGCCTCTACGTCTTCAACCACTGCTTCGTCTAACGCCTCAAGCTCCTCTTCGCTACGAGGTGGTTGAACCATAACAATTACTTCTTCTGGATCATCTAATATCTCCATGCCGCTTGGGACTCTAATGTCTTCAACTTTGATGTTCATATCAAAATCTGTCAAAACGCTAATATCAACATTAATGTGATCGACAAGATCGGAAGGCAAACATTCGACCTCAACAGAATCTTTATTGGTAACAAGTGTTCCTTCTTGCTCCACAACCAAAGGAGTTTCGTTGATAAATTCGAGCGGAATATCAGTTTTGATTTTCTCTTTCATATCAATTTTTAGCAGATCTACATGAATTATTGCACCTGTGGTGGGGTGTCTCTGAACATCTTGAATCAATGTTTTTAGGCTTTTTTCGCTGTCGATTTTTAGGTCGATAAGGTTTGATGTTCCAGCTTCCTTAATAACCTTTATGAACTCCAATTCTGGAAGTTCGATATTGATGTTCTCAAAGCTTTTACCATAAATTACTGCTGGTATAAAACCTGATTTTCGACTTTGCCTAGCTGTTTCTTTTCTGGTTTTTGCGTTAAATTTGAAATCTGTCATGGTTCTTTATAAAATAATGAATTAAATAGATTACATTTATTTACTAAATATCTCTTCAAAGTTCCCACTAAAGTCTTTAAGTATCTTGTGGGTTTCTATGACATCATCTGACTCTATGGGCCTGCTTTTTTTGTCGGCATAAGAGTGTTTCTGGTGTTCTATCATTACTGTGGCAACCAGAGGCATGTGATCGGTGCAATTCAGCTCAAGAAAACAAACTGAGTCTACGATCCCTCGAATTTTTATATCAGAAAAAACATATTGTCGCCCACACTGTGGACAACGAACATTCCTGTGAACTGTGCGCAACAACTTGAATAAATCTTGATGATTCATATTACTTGATAATTATAGCCTAAAAAGCTCAAAATGTAAAGCCGTAGATATAGCTGGAAAGGAAGAGAATATGCTATCTGGATTTTAGGCCGTTTTCTAACAAAATAATCTCATCCCGAATTTCGGCTGCCCTCTCGAAATGCATCTCTTTAGCGGCTTTATACATCTCGCTTCTTAGATTCTTTATTGTCTTCTTTTTCTGACCAGAGTTCATTAAAGCAAAAGCTTCCTCTATTTTTTCGAGTTTCTTTTCGGTCTCTGCCTCTTTTGGCTTAATATCTTTTGTAATGCTTTTGGGTATAATATTGTTTTCTAGGTTATGTTTTATTTGTTTTTCTCTGCGTCTTCCGGTTTCTTCGATTGCCGCTTGCATTGATTTAGTAATATTATCTGCATAGAGTATTGTATGTCCTTCAACATGTCTGGCCGCTCTTCCCATTGTTTGTATTAGCGCCGATCTTGATCGCAAGAAACCCTCTTTGTCAGCGTCTAAAATGATAATCAACGATACCTCTGGAAGATCGATCCCTTCCCTTAATAGATTGATCCCAACCAATACGTCATACTCACCCAGTCGAAGTGAGTGGATGATTTTTGATCGTTCAAGGGTTTCGACGTCGGAGTGGATATAGGCGACTTTAATGCCGCGGTCTATAAGATAGTCAGTCAATTCTTCTGCTAATCTCTTGGTCAGTGTGGTTACTAAGACTCTCTGACCCTTATTGATCCTTGTATTTATTTCATTCATTAGGTCGTCAATCTGTCCTCTTGTCGGTCTGATCTCAACTGTAGGATCAAGCAATCCGGTAGGGCGGATTAGTTGTTCTACAACCGCCCCATAAGATCTTGGCTGATCTTTAACAATGTTCTCTTGACTGCTTTTCTTTATCTCATATTCCGCAGGTGTAGCAGATACAAAGATCACTTTGTTGATTTTATTGTAGAACTCTTCAAAGTTAAGTGGGCGGTTGTCCAGTGTGGACGGTAATCTGAAACCATATTCTATTAACTTCTCTTTTCGAGATCTGTCTCCGGCATACATTCCGGAGATCTGTGGCACAGTCATATGAGATTCATCTATGACCATTAGAAAATCTTCTGGGAAGTAATCTAATAAGACATGAGGGGGTTGACCTTTTTTGCGTCCGTCAAAATATCTCGAATAATTTTCTATTCCTGAACAGTAGCCGGTTGATTCAATCATTTCAATGTCTAAGTTGGTTCGCTCTTCGATTCTTTGTGATTCAATAAACTTCTTTTGAGATTTAAAATATGCAACTCTTTGAGAAAGATCCTTTCTGATATTGTGAATAGCCTCTTTTTGCTTATCTTGAGGTAGCACAAAGTGTGTAGCAGGATACAGCTCATATTGTTGATATTCCTTAATTTTGTCACCACTAAGCCAATCTGTTTCAACAATTGTTTCAATTTCGTTACCAAAAAACACAATCTTTACGGTGTTGGTTGAGTAAGCAGGAAATATCTCCAGAGTCTCTCCCTTTAGTCTAAATGTTCCACGTTTTAGTTCATAGTCATTTCTCTCATAGCGCTGGTTAATTAGGCGTTGCAGAAAAGCTTCCCGTGGCACACTGTCTCCTAGTCTAAAGATAAAATTTTCCGATTTATACATTTCTGGTGAGCCGATACCATAAATACAGGAGACACTGGCAACAATTATTACATCGCTACGGGTCAGAAGCGCTTGCGTTGCGGCGTGTCTTAGGCGATCAATCTCATCATTAATTGAGGAATCTTTCTCTATGTAGGTGTCTGTTGTAGGTATATACGCCTCCGGTTGATAGTAATCGTAGTAGGAGATAAAGTAGTGAACTGCATTGTTGGGGAAGAACTCTCTAAATTCGTCGGCGAGTTGCGCGGCCAAAGTTTTGTTGTGAGCTATTACCAATGTTGGTTTTTGTACCTTTTCTATTACATTTGCCACAGTAAAAGTCTTGCCACTACCGGTCACGCCTAAAAGAGTCTGGTGTTTTACTCCAGCCTGCAAATTTGTCACCAACTTATCGATCGCGGCCGGTTGGTCACCAGTGGGTCTAAATTTTGATTGTAGTTTGAACATCTTACTTTGTATTGGGGTTGTTTCTCCAGCCTTCTATAGCCTTATGGTCACCAGAAAGTAGCACCTCTGGGACTCTCCACCCTTTATACTCGATTGGTCTAGTATATACGGGGTAGTCGTAATCAGGTTTCAGGCGACAGGTTTCAGGCGACAGGTTCATAAATGATTCGTTCATGATTGATTCCTCTTTAATAACGCCAGGAATCATTCGTGATATTGTATCAACCAAAACCATAGCAGGAATTTCGCCACCTGTTAAAACATAATCGCCTATTGATATCTCTTCGTCAACTAGATGATCATGAATTCTTTGGTCAAAACCTTCGTAGTGTCCACATAATAAGATAATATTCTCATATTTTGACAGTTCAATCGCTTTTTGTTGAGTGAATTTTTTTCCGCTAGCTGAAAGCATAATTATTTTGCTTTTAGTTGTCGCTTTCTTTTGCTTAGCTTGGCTTGCAAAATTTCTAGGCGCTTTTTTCTTGCCTTCGGCTTCGAAAGCGCTTGCGACCGTCGAAATTTCGCAAGTCCTCGTCTCATCCTTAGCCATGTGACTTTGTTTTATTATATCTCCTATTGCCTTGTCGACCACGTCTACCTTAATTACCATTCCCGGGCCACCGCCGCAAGGAGTGTCATCAACTGTTTTGTGTTTGTCTGTTGCATAATCGCGCAATTGGTGTAAATTTATTTCAATCAACCCCTTGTTCTTAGCACGTTTAATAATGCTTTCAGAGAAAGGACCATCGAACATATTGGGGAATAGGGTGATGATATCAAAACGTAGCATAGTATAACCTAAAAATAATAATCAAAAGCCTATAAGAAAAAAATAATAAGCAAGAAACAATAACCAGTTAATAACCAATTTTCAAGAAACAAGAAATAGTCAATGAAGCAAAACAAAAACCGCCAACATTATCTACTGTGAAACTGTGGCGGTTTCGTTATTATAGATTCAACTCAATATAATTTGTGTCGATTTGTGTGAAGATTTGTGTTCTATTCTTCGTCTAAAACATCTGTAGGCACATCTTCCATCATGTCTGAGGCTTTATCTTCTTCTGTTTTTTCTGGAGCAGAGTCTTCTCTGGCTGGTCTTTCTGGGCGAGTTGAGCCCTCTGGTTCAACAATCTTTAGGTTGATTCTAGCATTACTTTTGGCACCAAATACACGAAGTAGAGTCCTAACGGCTTTAGCGGTTTTACCCTCTTTTCCAATGATTTTACCCATATCTTCGGGATTAACGTGTAGTTCAATAAGCACACCCATTTCATCTACGCGTCGTTCTGTTTTGACGTCGCCGGGGTTCTCAACTATTGCTTTCACCACATCCTCAACGAATTTCTGATCTTTCTCCATTGTTTTCCTTCCTGCCAGATTTTTTCTGACATTTACTTAATCGATCTTATTAAGGTGTTAGAGTTTTGTTATTTGTTACTGTCTTCCGCTTCTTCAGAAGAATCATCGGCTGGGCTGCTATCCTCAACATTATTTTCCACTTCTTCGGAAGGCACCTCTTCTGCAGTTTTCTCCTCTTCCGCTTCTGGCTGTTCGGAAGAGTCAGACTTTACCTCGGTTCCAGCTGGAGACTCTCCTTTTTCGTCGGCTTTCTTTTTCTTGGCTTTGCCGTAAACCTTGTTGATTTTGTCTGATTTTTTAATTATTCCAAGATCTGCCATTAGATTGTTTACAGTATCGGAGGGTTTGGCGCCTTTGCTAATCCACAAAAGAGCCCTGTCTTTGTCTATTTCAACAACCTTGGGCTTTTGGGTAGGATTATAATGTCCAATAACCTCGATATACTTTCTTTTTGCAGCTCTTCGCTTGTCGGCAACTACCACCCTGTATGCAGGACTGTTTTTCTTGCCAACCCTGGATAATCTGATTACAACCATTTTTCTTAACTTTCCATTATTAAATTTGTCTAAATATTATCACTATTCTCGCCAAAAGTCAATTCTTGGCGGTAGCCATTTATAAAGTCTTGATAGCTCATCTCCTTTTTGCCAGCTGGCTTTACCGTCTCAAGAATTAAATGTTTATCTTTATCTAAATGAGCTGAAACAATTTGTACCCGCAAATCGCCTCGAATAGTATATACTCCTGGCCATGGCTGGTAAGCCCTTATCATTCTATCTACCATTACCGGATCAGTTTGCTCGGTGACTTCTCCATCTGATTTATTTATGGTGTTACAATATATCGCTCGAGATTCCCTCTGTGGTCTTGGTTTAACCTCACCGGTTATATAGTAGGGGATGGTGTCTAGCAATAATGAAGCACCAAGTTCGGCCAAATACTCTTTTAATATCGGGTAAGTTTCTCTGCCTTTTAGCTTTACCTTATACTGGGCTAAAATTGGGCCGGCGTCCATTTTTTCGTTTATTAACATGATCGTGATTCCAGCGTATTTATCTCCGTTTAAAATAGTCGATTGAATTGGAGATGAGCCCCGATATTTTGGCAGTATTGAGGGGTGAATATTAATTATTTTATATTGAAATAGTTCTGTGATTGTATTTGGAATAATTAATCCAAAGTCGACTACCACGCCAAGATCAGCATTTATTTTTTTAAGCGTATCTTGAGTTTCGGTTGTTTTTAGCGTCTCAATTTCAATAACTTTAAGACCAAACTTTTTGGCTAATTTTTTAACATTATTATTATCGACCTCCAGTCCGCGAGTTTTTGAGGTTTGTTTTGTTGTTACGACGGCTTTAATATTATATTGTCTATCTGTGTGTAGGAACTCCAAGGTTTTTAATGCAAAATCTCCACCTGCGAACAGAACTACGTCAATTTGTTTAAGATGATCTATTAGTAGGGTGGAATTTAAGTGATCAAACTCATGTTGAAGAACTCTAGCAAATAATTTATCAGCCCTAATCTCGATATCTGAACCATACCTATCTTTACCTTTTAAGGTTACTTCTTTGGGTCTAGAGACCACAATTTCAAAACCAGGGAAAGACAAACATCCCTCTACCATTTTGCGTTTTGATTTGCTGGCCATGGTAATTTGAGGGTTGCAGATAACGGTTAATGGAAATGGCTGGTAGGGCGAGTCTTTTTTTATTTTACTTTGTTCTTCGCCTTCATCTAACTCACAGACAATGATTTGTTTTGATACGCCGATTTGTGGTGCAGCGAGACCGATGCCGTTGCCGTTGCGCATTGTATCAATCATGTCATCCACAGTGCACTGCAACTCCATATCAAAAGATTCGACAGGTTGTGCCGGCTCTCTTAATATTGGATTTGGATCAGTTATGATATCGCGTTTCATATACTTAATTGGAGCGCATTTCTGCGGATCTTCTCCAGAGATTTGCGAAGATTATAAAAAATACTAATTTTTAAATTTAGGATTTGAAACCATCCGGGTGGTTGGAGTGCCAATTCCACGCCGTTCTTGCCATCTGCTCAAGATCAAATTCTGTTTGCCAGTCAAGTAATTGCTTTGCTTTGCTCGGGTCGGCAATGGAGATATCGGGATCGCCGCTTCGCCTTGGTGCCTTAACAGCATTAATTTTTCTGCTGCTAGCCTTTTCGGCGGCCCCTATTACTTCTAGAACTGAAGCTCCTCGTCCGGTACCAAGATTTATGACTTCACTTTGGCCGCCTCGGAACAGATATTCCAAGGCTTTAATATGTCCGGTTGCCAAATCACTAGGGTGAATATAATCACGGACACCGGTGCCATCTGGGGTGTTGTAGTCCTGACCAAAGATCTTGATTTCAGGAATTTTGCCAAGTGCCTGGAGCATTGCAACGGTCATTAGGTTGGTTGGTGCGGGCTTATCGTCTCCTAGATCTCCATCGGGATGTGCTCCACAAACATTAAAATATCTCAAGGATACACTTTTTATGGAGTGCAACTTATCATACTTATTTAATATGATTTCGTCAAGGAGCTTGGATAGGCCGTAAATTGACATGGGTATGCGCAATTTGGTTATCTCGTTGTCATTGAGTCGAAGTTCTGGTCTGCCAGCAATATTGTTATAATACTCATTAATAAATAATTGAAAGAAATCTTCAGCAAAGGTTGTTTTACTTTGCCATTTTCCCTCCAATAAAGCAGATCTTTGGGGTTGATACCTATCGGTAAAATCCTCTTTCCATGGGATATCGTTTTCCTTTGTGGGGTTGCCGTAAGTGGCTGCGGTAGAGGATTTTATGATAAATCCACAGCCTGTCTCTGCCATAACATCGAGTAAATTGATGAAATTTAAAACATTGTTGCGTAAGTATTTCTCGGGCTTATCCATTGATTCACCAACTGCCAAATAAGCAGCAAAGTCGATAACTGCATCGATGCTGTGTTTGGCGAAAACTTCAGCAATTTTTTCTTTGTCTTTTAGATCAACTATTTCAAGCGATGCTTGTTTGCTAATGGCTTCTCTGTGCCCATTTTCTAGATTATCCAAAACCACCACATTGTAATTTTGATTAATCAGCTCTTTTACGGCGTGGCTGCCAATGTAGCCGGCTCCTCCGGTGACCAAAATAGTTTTCATGATGCTCCCAAGATTAATACCTTTTTAATCTTAGCAATTATTTATTTTGAATCATAGACTTAACTAAAATCTTTTGATATAACGTATTGAATGCAGTTGTTGTTACACTGATTTGCGGGGAGAGAGAGCGATGTCTTGTTTGGAACGGTTGAAGGTTGCATGCGAGCGTTGTCCGAGGGGTGGGTCCAGCGGCAACAATCGCCGTTGGACCAAGCGGCTCGGAGCATTGCATGAAGCCGCTAGCGCTGAGCGCCGTGCAGCTGCCGCGCAAGCGGCACAGAAGCTCGAGGAGGAGCGCATGAATCGGGCGGGTAAGAAGAGGTGCCCGCACTGCAAGGGGTGGACAGATATCCGCTCCTCCATCTGCCAGAAGTGTTGGGGCTGGCTCTAATCGCCCCAATCTTGGGCGGTGTTGTACCTGTGCCGCGTGTCAACCCGATACGCGGCACCTTGTTTATAAGAGATCAGTTGGATCTACATCCCATATTAAATTTAAATTATTTCTCCACAGCTCTCGAAGTTTAGTATGTAAATCTAAAGTTAAAGATTCTTTATCCGTCAAAACAACGGATTCAGAATAACGATTGTTTTTGTTCTTTTGTTCTTCTATTTTTGAGTTTTTTAGTTTTAAAATAATATGATACCTCCACTTGTTTCGGAGACGCTGAAAAAAGCAGGGTGCCGGGCCGAGATATTCGATACCGATCTCCTCTAACTGCGGTAAAATCTTTTCCAGTGCTAACAAAGATTTTTTTGGATCTTCGTTTTCTGAAATAACTCTAATAATGCGGCTAAATGGGGGATAGAGGTGCTTTTGACGGTTCAATATTTCTTGTTGATAGAAGCCTAAGTAATCGTGATTTGAGGCAAATTGAACAGCCCGTGAGTTCGGCCAATATGTTTGAATGATGGTTTTGCCAATATTATTTTCTCTGCCACTGCGTCCGGAAACTTGAGTAATTAAGCGAAAAATCTTTTCGCTGGCTCGAAAATATGGTAAGTGCAAACCGGTGTCGGCCGAGATAATTCCCACCAAATCAACATTTGGTATATCAAATCCCTTAGAGATCATCTGAGTCCCAATAGCGATATCAAAACGGCGATTCTTAAAATCCTGATAGAAATTGTGGTGATCCTTTTTATTTTTCATTGTCTCCGCATCAATTCTCGCGACTCTGGCTTTTGGAAAAAGCTGTTTTATTTCTCTTTCAACTTTTTCAACGCCGGCTCCAAAGAACTTAATTTTCGTGCCCATACACTTTGGGCAGTTTGCGGGGACTTTTGTCTGATAGTCGCAATGGTGACAATACAGATAGTCAGATGAATTATTGTGGTGAACCAATGGAATACTACAATTAGGGCAATTTATGACCTCTCCACACTCTCGACAAGAAACAAAAGTTGATGATCCTCTGCGATTTAAAAACAGGATAGCTTGTTTATTATGCTTCAAAACCGCGTTTATAGCAGAGAGCAACTTTTCCGAAATTACCGAATTGTTTCCTGATCTTAACTCGTTTTTTAAGTCAATAATCTCAGCCGGTGGTAGGAGAAGTTTGTTGTAGCGATTCTCAAGCTTATGCAAATTATATTCAGAGATTTGGGTTTTGTAGAAACTCTCGATATTCGGGGTGGCGCTGCCCAAAACCAAAAACGCCTTCTGCTGTTGTGCAATCTTCTCCGCCAATTGGACGGTATGATATCTTGGCGACATATCTTGCTTGTAGGCGTCTTCGTGCTCTTCGTCGATAATTATTAAGCCGATATTTGAGTTTGGCACAAGCAAGGCTGATCTTGGTCCGATGATTATTCTTTTTTTCCCGCTGTAAAAATCGTAATATGCTCTATATCGTTCGCTAGCTGATAATCCAGAGTGCATAAGAACCACCTCTTCGCCGAACGCCTCTTTAAATCTCTCAATATTTTGCGGTGTGAGAATTATCTCCGGGACAAGCATTATTGAGCTTTTGCCATTATTTAAGGCTTCCATGCAAAGGTGGATATATATCTCTGTTTTACCACTGCCGGTGACACCAAAAATTAGATGTGGTTTAGTATTACCCAACGACAAAATTGATTTAAATATTTTATCTTGGGCTTGTGATAAAGTTTTAATCTTGCCCTTTTTTGCCGAATGGTCCTCCCCTAAACCCTTGCGAGGTCTGGTTAAAATTGGGGGCAAAAAAAGAGAGAGTGCTTCTCCGGGAGTGCAGAAGTAATATTGTGCAATCCATTTTATGATATTCAAATAATGATAGGGGAGAGTAAATGAGGGGTCAACCGATATAATATCTTTTATTCGATATTCCTGATCATCTT
The DNA here is from genome assembly GCA_002070055.1 of bacterium ADurb.Bin212. Classification (GTDB taxonomy): domain Bacteria; phylum Patescibacteriota; class UBA1384; order XYA2-FULL-43-10; family XYA2-FULL-43-10; genus MWCM01. The sequence continues at coordinate 34,680 of MWCM01000003.1, forward strand.
TAACCTTTTTCTGCGCATTATTAACCTTTATAACCACTCCCCGAACTTTTTTCTTGCCGAAAGGAATCAAAACAATCGATCCGATTTTGAGTTGCTTTTCTAGGTCAGAAGGGACACCATATGAAAATGAGTCTAGCTTGTATGATTTGGCTTCGGGGATTACTTCGATAATCATTATTATCCATTTAATTAGATCGTGAACCTCAACAATTGCGATAGTTTTAGAATATAATAAACACCGTGTCGGTTATTATGGTGTTTCTGTCTGCTTTAGCTCAAAATTCGCCACCATATAGCCAACACCAAAAGGTGCTTCGTAGGACAGAACTTTACTCCTTATTTTATCCAAACCGTATTCCTGAGATAACCCAAGGGCTATAAGTAGTGAGCGATAGCCACATTCGCCTGCTTCCTCTTGTAGATATTCGTTAGTTTCCAAAATCTTTGCTAAACGGTTCTCTTTTATGGCAGAAAGAATCTCTTTGTCGAATTTTTGGCCAACAAATTCTGAGCCTTCCTCAAAAATTTTGTGAGACATATCACCTGAGAAAATTATCCCGACATTATAGCCAATTTTTTTAATGGCTTTATAAATTGCTTTGCCGAAGTCGAGATGTGATTGCCTTTCAAGCAAAGAGAAACCGATAATGACAATCTTTAGTGAGGGTGGGACATGGTCCTCCAGAAAAAGCAAAGGCACCATTGATGCATGGTCGATGTTATAGCAGTTATCTTGTTCTAAAAGTCTGGTTGGAATACTCATCTTTTTGGATATTTTGTATATATTTTCGGCTAAATCTACATCAATCTCTTTGCGTATCTTAATGTCTGCTTTATCAAATGCAGAAAAATCACCGCAAGCAAAATTATTAAAAGACACCGTCATCTCATTGGGGTGAATTGAAGTATGAGGAGATATAATTACAAGAGTTTCAATTTCACTTTTCTCTGCTATCTGGCAAATGGTGTCAAAGGCTTTACCTGTCTCCTGACATTTGGCGCTATTTGCGCCTCCAATTTGTGGAACCATTATCGGTGGATGAGGCAAAAACGCTGCGAATGTAAGCATCTTAATCCTTGATTCTTAATCTAAAAAATGCTATCATCCTTAGATTAAGTTAAAATGTATTTATGAGCAATAGTAAACCAATAATAATCGCCATGGTGGGGAGACCAAATGTCGGGAAATCGACCTTGTTTAATCGTCTTATCAAAAAGCGCCAAGCTATTGAGACCGATGAGGCAGGGACAACCAGAGATCGTTTATACGCCGACACTACATGGCGGGGCAGAAGATATAAACTGGTCGATACCGCCGGACTGTTAAAGAAAACAAATGATATTATTGACGAGGAGACTCAAGAATCAACAAAAATTGCCTTACAGGAAGCAGATATCATTTTGTTTTTGGTAAACTATCGCGAAGGGGTCACAGAACACGACATCCACATCTCCCGTTCTCTTAAAAAAATGCAAAAAGTGATTCTAGTGGTAAATAAATGTGATAGCAATTTTGACGAGGAAAAACTAACACCATTTAAAAGATTGGGAGTCCCAAAGATGGTGCTAACTTCAGCTATTAGCGGGCGTAACACCGGTGACCTTATGGATGAAATTGGCTCCATGGCTGACTCTATCGGTTATCTAAATGAGGATAACTCTGATAGTTCAAATCAAGATAAAACTGATACCATAACTGTTTCTCTTTTGGGCAGACCGAATGCCGGCAAATCAACATTACTAAATTCGATTATGGGTGAGAAAAAGATGATCGCATCATCTGTCGCCGGCACGACTCGTGACAGCCAAGATTTCGAATTCAGATTTATGGGTCAGAGAATAATTATTTGTGACACTGCCGGTATAAAAAGGAAGAGCAGAGTAAAAATCGGATCAGCTGACGGTTATGCCTTATTGCGTTCTTACCGTGCGATTAGGGATTCGGAGGTTGTTGTATATCTGGTTGATGCAAAGGAGGGTGTTGTTTCTGTCGACCAGTCGATTCTCGGTGAAGTTATCTCACAGGGCCGATCAATAATTCTCGCGGTCAATAAAATTGACACATGGGGAGAGGAGAGAGAAAGAGAGATGGTGCGTTCAATTGAGAAGCTTCGTCAAGACCTAAATTTCATGCCCTGGCTACCAGTCATATATATTTCTGCCACAGAGAAAGATAATATCACTAGCTTATTAAAACAGATAATCAGTGTCCATAAAGAGAGATTTACAGAAGTGAACGAAGAGGATTGCCAGAATATTCTAACGGAAGCAAAGGAGCGCAATAGCCAGATTCATTATATTAAAAGTTTGCACTTCTTTCGTAACAATCCAGCTGTGTTCAAAATTGCAACTAAAAAAAACAAAAAACCGCATTTTTCGCATCTGCGGTATTTGGAAAATCGTATCAGAGAGGCTTTCCCGTTTAGGGGTTGTCCGATATATATTGATCTAGATTAAGAAATCAGCTTTTTAATATATGAAAGCGAACTGTTGAATAGTTCTTTTGAAGAAAGATTGGTGAAATCGACTCTTTTGTGAATGCCAAATTTATCAAACGGTTTGAGTGTTAACCATGCTTTTCCGATGATGTTCGCTTTAGGCAATACTCCCCATTCTCTGGAATCGGAGGAATGTTCTCTGTTGTCGCCCATAACAAAAAACTCATCTTCGCCCAAAGTTTTTGCATACTTGTCTTTGGTTTGGGTGAGAGTTTTAACATTTGAGGGAATATAGGCTGATTCATTTAGTATAACTCCCTGTGGGTGCTCTTTATTTATGATTTTAATTTGACTGTTTTGAATCTCTATTGATTCTCCTGGCAGGGCGATAACTCTTTTGATGAAGTTAGTGGTGGGATTGTTCGGATACTTAAAGATTATTACATCGCCACGTTTAGGCTCTCCAACAAAATACTCGAGTTTTTCTGCTAACAAATATTCTTTATCGATAAAGTTTGGCAGCATTGAGCCACCCTCAACAATGAAAGGCTGAATTAAGAAATATCTTATTGAGAAGGCAATAACAAAAACTATTACGCCTGTTTTTAACAAGTCCCAAACAAACAACAAAAAATCACCAGATGGATCTTTTTTCAATGGCATATTGTTTAGCATTTCGCCGTTTGTGACTTCTTCAATTTTATTTTTTTTGCCGAATATCATCTAGCCTTTTTCTTACTAATAACTATTGTAAACAACTTGACAATATTGGTCAATAAGAGATGATGTTGTTGAGAAATAGTATTTTCTAATTTTTTTTGTGTATTCATAATTCATAGTTTTTATGTCAACCCTATTTACAATCGGTGGAATAAGTATATACACGTATGGAATATTTTTGGTGCTTGGCGTTTTGTGTGGCGGTTATTACATGTATAACCAGACCAAAAAACGTGGCAAGAGCACCGAATTGGCATTTGATCTCATCGTTTTTCCTCTGTTGACGGGTATTATTGCTTCGCGCTTAAGTTATTATTTTATATATTTAAAAAAAGATAATTCAATAATTGAGGCTCTGAGGATTTGGGACGGCGGCATGGTTTCTTGGGGAGGTTTCATTGTTGCAATTTTTACTTTGCTTTTTGTCTTAAAAAGATACAAGGAGAAACCATATTCTTGGTTGGACATATATTCGATTTCAGCTTTGTTGGGCTTGTCTGTGGGTCGTTTGGGCTCTTTTATCTCAGGTGAATATGCCGGAGTGTCCACAACTCTCTTCTCAGCATTTGGCGGAGTCCATCCCGTTACTCTATATGAATCGATATTGCTTTTGGTGTTGTTTTTGATTTACATATATTTATACGCAAAAAACTCTCTAAAAATTGATGGATATTATTTTTTGTCTGTGTTAATATGGTATTCCTTAATAAGATTCCTAATGGATTTCTTGCGTGTTGATCCCAAATACTTTATCGGATTGTCACTTACGCAGATAATATCTTCCCTGATAATATTGTCTGTAACAACATTCTTTTTTTATAAGATATTTTTACGGAAAGGAGCAAAAAGTGCTGGATAAAATGACAATAGAAAAACAAAGACAGTTATTGTTGGAGGAGAAGGATCGTCTTCAAAGTAAAATTAAGCGTCTTTCTGAGTTTCCAGATTATGGCAGAAACGACGATGACAATGCTAAAGAACTGGCGGATTTTGAAAATAATCTGAGTTTAGAAGAACAGATTAAGTATCTTTTAAACAAAATTGAACGTGCTCTAAAGTCAATCGACGATGGCAGCTATGGCCGATGCAGTAAATGTAAAGAAGCCATAGAGTCTGGCAGATTAGAGATTATGCCTTATGCTGAGCTGTGCATAACCTGTCAACGTGAAAAAAAGAATTAATGCAAATTTGAAAAAATGTTTCTGGCCACTATTAATACTTCTGCTTTGCCAGACTCTTTCGGCACTACTCTTTTCAAATAATTCGGCTGTTGTTAATAATAAGGTTTTTTTTGGTCTAATACTAAGCAATTCTTGGGCCATAGCCATATCTCTATCTGTTTTCGTGGCATTGATTTTGTATCAGTTGTTGGTAAAAAGACTCTCTGTGCCATTAAGTTTAATTACTGCGGCTGTTCTTTCTAATGTGCTTGACAGACTATTATATGGCGGAGTGATTGATTACTTTTCTTACTCAAGGTTGCCAGTTTTTAACTTGGCGGACGCTACCATAGTTTTATCGGTGACATATTTATGTTTCTTGGTGATTACACAAAAAAACGCCCAGTCATAGAACGGGCGTTTTTTTATTGTAGTTATGTCTATTTTACACTTTTTACAATAGCCTCAAAAGCCTTTGGTTCATTTTCAGCTAAATCTGCAAGAAGTTTTCTGTTTATGATGATCTTTTTATCCGATAATAGTTTGATGAATTTTGAATAAGAAAGGTCAAATTTTCTGATTGAGGCATTGATTTTAATAATCCATAGACCCCTTAAATCTCTTTTGCGGTTTTTTCTGTCTCTGTATGAGTGTTGTCCTGCCTTTAATACTGCTTGTTTGGCCAACTTAAAAACACTTCGGCGTCTTCCTTTGTAGCCCTTGGCCATCTTTAATATTTTTTTGTGTTTGGCGTGTCTAACTGTGCCTCTCTTGACTCTCATTTTATATTCCTGTGAAGATTATTATCTAATTTAAATATAGGGTAATAGTTTTTTTACTTTTCTTACATCACTGCCCGCTACATCGGTTTTCCCACACTTGCGGGGAGATTTGTGCGTTAGCAGGTGGCTTTTAGCCGCTCTTTCACGCATAATCTTGCCACTACCGGTGACCTTGATTCTTTTTGACATTGCTTTGTGAGTTTTAAGTTTTGGCATAGAATTCCTTATTCTGCGATCATTTTTTATCTTTTTTAAAGCCGGCGATGTTAGCCGATATTACATTACCACTTTTTTTTGGGGGGGATTCATATTCTACTCCGGCGATTTCTGCAAAGCGGTCGAAATTCTCTATGGCTTTATTGGCAAAGATGTTTTCTCTTCCTCGAAGTCTCATATTTACCCTTACCTTGTATTCTTTACCCAGCCATTCTTTGGTTTGTTCTGCTTTATAGGAAAGGTCGTGCTCTCCAATTTTTGCTGTTAAACGAATTTCTTTGAGCTCAATTTCCTTGCTTCTTGCCTTCTGTTCCTTAACTTTTTTGGCTTGGTCGTATTTGTATTTGCCAAAATCCATTATTTTACAGATTGGGGGATGGGCTGTCGGATTGATTTCAACTAAATCCAAGCCTTTTTGTCTCGCTAAAGATAAGGCCTCTTCCTTTGAAATCGAGCCTAGTTTTGTTCCATCCTCGTCAACCACAAAAAGAGGGGAAATTCGTATACGCTCATTGGTTCGAGTGAAATGTTCGAATTTCGCTATTTTTACTCCTTGATAGTTATTTATCAATAGCTGGAGACTATAATAACAAAAAAAATGCTTTAAGTCAAACTATAAGTTTTAAGAGTTTTTGGCGACTACGATACGAATTTTATCATCTGATGACTCAATAAGCTGTGGGGTCTTGGCTATGATTTTGTCGCCGGCAACAAGCGGTATGGCGGTTTTGGTGAATACTCTAAGTGATTTAGCCCTAACAAATGATATGTTGTCCGATAAATTTTGTTCCGACGGCTTAATGATATTGGAAATTCTCTTAAAAATTCCAGTCGGCTTTTGTTTAATGCTCTCCATGGCTACATCTAAATAATCAACAAACTTCTTCTGAATTTCGGGGTGGTAATTTGATATTATCAGATTCTTTGCCCAAGCCTGTAAAATGAAATCTTTAAATTCAATGGTTACTTCAATTGGTGAGGATATGTCAAGATATAAATTGGTTAGAAAATGACTGCTACCGGAAATTCTGCCAAGATGCATCTCTTTTATGCGTCGAAAACGCAAGACCTCAATGGCGCTTTGCCAGTCTTTGCATCCAATCAGGTCGGTTAGCTCTTCGGAGGCGGATAATGGTATGACTCCTAATACCTCTCTTCTGCCAACCAAAACATTGGCCACAGAGTTTATAAGATCGTCACCGCCTGCCGCGATTATTGTGGTGTAGCCTTTGTTCAGTGCATTTTCCGCCAGCATCTCTGCTGATTGATTGGGTGCAATATAGGCATATTCACCTGATATTCCGAGAGAGGTTAACTGATTTTTGATTAAATCAATCTGCCCCTTTTTCCGCAATCTTTTTATATCAAAAATATAGTAATACATTATAAGTATTAGCTCTCTTATGTTGGATTATTTTTTGTTTTTATCCCAAAAACTACTCTTTGCAACTCCTTTGATCTCTTCTTTTTGTTCTACCTCGGCGGTCTTGACCTCTTTCTCTGGGATTGGCATTGATACGCTAACATTTTCTTTGGGAGATTGCCCCATACTACTATTGCCGTTAAAAACTGCTCCCTCTCGAACAATTAGTATTTTTGTTTTTATGTCGCCATTAATTAAGCCGGTCGGGTCAACTTCCAGTTTTTCTGCTGCCTCAACTGTGCCATTCACCTTTCCTGAAATCAGTATGCTTTTGGCCACGATAGGCCCGGTTACGGTTGCAGTTTCGCCGACTGTGACGTTCTCGTCACTTTTTATCTCTCCTTCAACATTACCGTTAACCAGAATTGACCCCTTGTTTTGTAGATTCCCTTTTACTTGCACTTCGACACCAATAACGGTGTCTGCTTGGTGTTCCATAGCCACTCCTTGCCTAATGGGTATATACTAATTGATAAACATTGTTTCTGATTAAATTATATCATTATGAAACAATAAATGAAATGCTGAATTATAGTATATTCTAAATTAATATCTCGCAGCAAGTCATTTGCGATATTTTGCCGATAATTCAAATAAATTTTGATTGATGTGTCCGGGGTGAGATGTCTTGAAGAATCTTGACAGAAGTGATACAATACACGGGATTTTTGAAATTTTAAGAGCTAATAAAAATGAACAAGATAAAAATTGAGGGAGCTAGAGAGCACAACCTAAAGAACATCAGTCTCGAAATCCCCAGAGAAAAACTGGTAGTTATTACCGGTTTATCTGGGTCGGGCAAATCTTCATTGGCCTTTGATACTATTTACGCCGAAGGTCAAAGGAGATATGTCGAGTCCCTTTCTTCTTATGCGAGGCAATTTTTGGGGGTGATGCAGAAGCCTGATGTTGACTATATTGAAGGTTTGTCGCCCGCGATTTCCATCGATCAAAAATCTGCTTCGAGAAATCCCAGATCTACGGTGGGCACTATAACAGAGATATATGATTATTTAAGATTGCTCTATGCCAGAGTTGGCACTCCTCATTGCCCAAAGTGCGGCAAGGCTGTTTCTCGTCAATCTATTGCTGAAATCAGCAACTTGATTTTAAAAAGCCATAAAAAGACATCCAGGATAGCGATATTGAGTCCATTGGTTGTTGACAAAAAAGGTGAACATAAGCATGTCTTCGCCCAGATAGCTAAGGCTGGTTTTTCTAGGGTTCGGATGGATGGTACCATAATGGACCTAGAGGAGGCAGAAAACTTTGAACTTGATAAGCAGAAAAAGCACTCGATAGAGGTGGTTGTTGACCGGTTGATTATCGAACCCAAGGAGATAGATGAGGACAATCGAAAAAGATTGTATGACTCGGTTGAAAAAGCGGTTGAGATATCCGGAGGAAAAATCATTTCCTATAACTACGAAGATAATAAAGAGGAATTCTTTTCAGAGAACTTGGCTTGCGCTGAATGCGGAATATCTATCCCGGATATTGCTCCGCGCATGTTTTCTTTTAATTCTCCCCATGGTGCCTGCTCCAATTGTCAAGGTTTGGGTTCCGTGCGAGAGATCGACCCAAAGTTGGTTATACCAAATCCCAGATTGTCAGTTTTAGAGGGGGCTATTAGGCCATGGGTGAGGAATTCTTCAAACTCGCCATGGTATTTTGCAATTTTAGAAGCCGCTGGCAGATATCACAAGATCGACCTGTCGAAAAAAGTTAAAGATCTGTCTAAAGATGAATTAAGAATAATTTTATATGGTACTAACGGTCAAAAATATATCGCCAGGGGACATGAGGTTGTGTATGAGGGTGTAATACCCAATATGAATCGGCGCTACAAAGAAACAGATTCCGATTATGTCAGAAAAGAAATTGAAAAATACATGGTAACGAAAAAATGTCCGGTTTGTTCTGGAGGGAGGTTGAGAGCTGAGGCCTTGGGCGTAAAAATTGACGAAGCAAACATAGTAGAAGTTTCATCATATACAATAGACAAGCTTCTGATATTTTTTGAATCCTTACCTAAAAAATTGTCCGATTCGCAAAACGAAATAGCCAAACAGATTGTAAAAGAGATTGCTCTAAGGTCAAGATTTCTAATTGATGTTGGTTTGTCATATTTAACGATTGATCGTAATGCGGCAACTTTGGCGGGGGGCGAGGCGCAACGTATACGTTTAGCCACACAAATAGGTTCCGGTTTAATGGGTGTGCTATATATACTGGACGAGCCGTCTATCGGTTTACACCAGAGAGACAATGGAAGATTGCTTGGAACCTTAAAGAGGCTTAGAGATATTGGAAATTCTGTAATTATTGTTGAACATGACGAAGAAACGATGCGTGAAGCAGACTATATTGTAGATATCGGCCCAGGTGCGGGAGAACATGGTGGTAAGGTGGTCTGTCAGGGCACACCTTTAGAAGTAATGAAAAGTAGTTGTTCTGTGACTGCAGATTATCTTTCTGGCAAAAAGAAAATAAATATCCCAAGTGTAAGAAGGTTGGGTAGCGGGAACCACTTAGAGGTTGTCGGGGCCAGAGAACATAACTTGAAAAATATTAACGTAAAAATTCCATTAAACACATTTGTGTGTGTGACTGGAGTCTCAGGGTCAGGGAAATCCACCCTGGTGAATGATATTTTATCAAAAGAACTGGCTCGTCGTTTTCATCGCGCAGAATCAGTGCCCGGAGAGCATGACGAGATCTTGGGTTTAGAGAATCTTAATAAAATTATCTCTATAGATCAATCTCCGATTGGAAAATCTCCCAGATCTAATCCGGCCACTTACACTGGTGCCTTTACCCCAATTCGTGAATTATTTGCTTCGACGCAAGAGGCCAGGATGAGAGGATACAAAGCAGGAAGATTTTCTTTTAATGTTAAGGGTGGCAGGTGCGAAAAGTGTCGTGGAGATGGAGTTATTAAGATTGAAATGCATTTTTTACCTGATATATATATAACCTGCGAAGAGTGTAAGGGCAAGCGCTACAACCAGGAGGCCTTGGAGGTAAAGTATAAAGGTAAGACTATCGCCGAAGTTCTTGATATGACTGTAGAAGAAGCGGAGACATTTTTCAAAAATATCCCTTCAATACATGCAAAAATGAGCGTATTAAACCAGGTAGGCTTGGGTTATATTCGTCTCGGTCAGCCTGCTACTACATTGTCTGGCGGTGAGGCACAGAGAATCAAGTTGGCCAGCGAGCTGTCTCGTCGTGGTACTGGCTCTACTTTGTATGTGCTAGATGAGCCAACAACCGGCTTACATTTTGAGGATATCAAGAAATTGTTATCGGTTTTGAATTCACTTGTAGATAAGGGCAATACAGTTTTGGTTATTGAACACAATCTAGACGTGATAAAATCTTCTGATTATATAATTGATATCGGTCCGGAGGGTGGTGACAAAGGAGGAACGGTGATTGCTTGCGGCACTCCCGAAGATGTTGCCAAGATTGCAATCTCATATACCGGACAATACTTAAAAAAGATTTTAAAATCTTAATTTATATAATTAGATAGTTACAAAATAGCCCAATAATGTGGGCTTTTTTGTTTTACTATTAACGATAATTAAATAATTATCGTATAATATCGTATGTAATTAATTTGTTAATATATGAGGCAAGATGGGCAAAGAATCAGAGGCAATAATATTCTATGATGTGGATGGCACATTAGCTGAGCCCTTTATGGCGCCACCCCATAACTTGTTAAAAGCAATAAAAAGCCTAGACAGAGCTGGCATTAAACAGGTGTTGTGTTCGGGTAAGAATAAAGAGTATCTATCCGGCTTAGCTCGTGTTTTAGGATTAAGCGCCACTAGCGATATCATCGCAGAAAATGGTGGTGTAATATTTGATTGGAAAAAACAAAACATGCACAAGGTTAATAGAAAATCATCCAAAATTGCGGCCTTGAAACCAAAAATATCCAAGATTTTGAAGAACTACCAATATTATGAAGAACCTAAGGATACTATCGCCACATATTTTATTAAAGACTTATCTAAGTTAGAGGAGGTTACAAAGCAGATTAAGGAGGTCGTTGCTCCTTATAGCTTGGATGTAAAATACTATAAAGATGGAGCTATTGATATTTTAAATGACCATATACACAAAGGGTTGGCCGTTGATTACTATCTAAAAAACATTAATCCTACTGAAAAAGTATATACTTGCGGTGATGCTAACAACGACTTGGAGATGTTGACGATTGGCACGCCGATAACATTTCAGGGGGCAACTCCGGAAGTGATTAAGCTAGTTAAAGAGCGCAATGGCCATGTGGCTGATAAAATTGGGCCGGATGGGCTACTGCAAGCTATATCTGAATTGGTGTTCAATAAGCATCTAGATGCGATCAATCATATGGATTTTGTTTATAGGGATTGGGGGAGCTGGGAAGTTTTATCAACCGGTAAGGATTTTAAAGTTAAAAAAATGGTTGTTAATCCGGGTTCCAAACTAAGTTTACAAAAACATCAATTCCGTTCAGAGCATTGGTTTGTGTTTGAGGGCAGGGCCCAGATAGCTCTTAACGGTAAAGACGTAGAGCTATCGACCGGCGAAGATTATTACATCCCAAGAGGTGGGATCCATTGTGTCGCCAACGCCGGCGAGAGCGAGTTAATTATAATCGAAGTACAACGTGGTAGTTATTTGGGTGAAGACGATATAATTAGATTTAAATAATTTTGTTCTACTAATATAGCTTTACCGGTTGGCTGGTGTTTGCATTATTTGCTATGTTCGACTTATGTTCGGTATTATAGTAAAATTAAAATGCAAAAATCAAAAATCAAAATGACAATGTAAAGACTAAAATTAACGAGTCATTCCACAATTTTGCACTTTGATCTTTGGTCTTTGAATTATTAAGCAAAAGCTATGACACCAAGTCAACCTTTATCTTTAGCCCAAAAGCCTGCGGATTACTCTGTTCTCTTTCTTGATATGAACGCATATTTTGCTTCGGTGGAACAGCAGGTGCAATCAACTTTACGCGGCTTGCCTGTCGCTATCGCGCCATATACCGGTTCAACAGGTTGCATAATCGCCCGCTCTTATGAGGCAAAAGAGTGGGGCGTGAATGTGGGCGACAATGTTGCCAGCGCCAGAAAAAAATGCCCCAAAATTAAAGTTATTGAGGCGCGACCGGCCCTATATCAGCTTTATCACAAGGAGATTTTTAAGGTTCTCAACAGTAATGCACCACAGGTTACGGCACTCTCGATAGATGAGTTTATAATCCGACTTACTGGTCGCGATCAGACAAAAACGGGCGCCTTTAAGTTGGCAGATAATATCAAGTCTGATCTAAAAAATATAGCCGATTATATGACCTGCTCTATTGGCATAGGTCCTAACTATTTTTTGGCTAAAGTAGCGGGGGAGAGTAAGAAGCCAAACGGCACAACCTTAATTAAACTGAGTAATTTAGACAGTTTCTATAAAAAAATTAAGCTTCGCGATATTCCCGGCATCAATTTTCGTATGGAGCGGCAGCTAGCGGAGCGAAAAATTTATAGCGCCTACGATTTTTATAATAAAAGCCTAATGGAACTGTCTTGTTTACTAAAGTTTCCCGGCAAAGTTTGGTACTACCGCATGCGCGGCTGGGAGGTGGACGAATTTGTGATAAAAAATAAAACAGTGGGGCACTCACATGTATTGCCGCCGGAATTGCGCACACCAGAAAAAGCTCTATCTGTATTGGAAAAATTAGCTTCTAAAGTGGCTTATCGTCTGCGTCGTGAAAAACTCTGGGCGCGCGGCATTGCAATAAGAATCAGTTTTTTATCCGGTGGAGGATTTGCGGATTACAAACATTGTGCGCTTTTTAATGATACCGGTAGTATCATCCGCGAAGTCAGAAGTATGATTGCCAAATGTAGAAATTGGCAAAACCCTCTTTATGTTGCCATTAACACTTTTGATCTGGTGTCAACCGCAAATAGGCAGGTATCAATTTTTGCTGATATTGAGCGCTCCAGAGCAATGTCTGAAGCATTGGATAAGATTAATGATGAACATGGTGCCAATACTGCATTTTATGCTTCCTCTTTTGAGGGTCGGAAGGCAGCACCTGACCGTATTCCCTTTGGCATGCCGAGATATGAGATCCGTCATTAATTTAAAATTTAAATTAAATGCGAAACGTTTCAATTTGAAATTTTTAAATTTTAAATTGAAAATTATCCCAGTTATGTTAGCATATATCTAGATATAATTAAATAAGTGAGGAAAAATGATTTCTGTAGTTGGAAAATGGTCCTTCTTGGCCGGGTTGATAATATCAATCGTGGCAGGTTTCTTTGATGTCCCTTTTGTTCTAACGATTTTGGCAGTAGTGGGTTTAGCTGTTGGTTTTTTGAATATTACACAAAAGAAATCTCAGCAGTATTTGGTAGCGGTAATTGCTCTATTAATTATAGGCTCTGCCACAATACAGGCATTTTCTGCTCTTGGTGCTTTGGTCGGAGTATATACCTCAATGCTAACTAACATGATCGCCTTTGTGGCGGCATCAGGTATTGTAGTCGCAATCAAAGAGGTGTTGTCTATTAATCGTTTTGAAGAAATAGAGCAAGATATTAAGGGGATGGGCTCTACTGGTAAATAATTTGTACACAAATTTCGATTACGAAAAAGAATTAATCTCACAGGGTTACAAACTAATAGCCGGTGTAGATGAGGTCGGGCGGGGAGCACTTGCCGGACCTCTTTTGTCTTGTGCGGTGATTTTGGACGCGGCCAAAGATTTTGACGGTTTGGCCGAGATTAGAGACTCCAAAAAAATATCATCAAAAAAAAGAGAAAGGTTGAGCGCTATTATCAAGAAAGAGTGCATAGACTTCTCTTTTGGTGTGGTGAGTGCGCGGGAAATCGATAATCTGGGAATTAGCAGTGCCAACGGGTTGTCTTTTGAGAGAGCTTTACAAGGTTTAAAAAAGGTCGATTATGCCCTAGTTGATGGCAGAGATCTGTTTGACTTATGGTTGCCCCATAGATGTGTTGTTGGGGGAGATAATATTTCGACCTCAATTGCGGTCGCTTCAATACTGGCCAAAGTAGAGAGGGATGGTATTATGGCTGGTTTGCCCAATTGCAGTATATATCATTTTGATAAACATGCCGGTTATGGCACAAAACTGCATTTTGAGATGATTAATAAACACGGTGTAAGTGATCAACATAGAAAAAGCTTCTTAAAAAATCTATCCAACATCAAATAAAAAACACCCTGGCGGATGCCAAGGTGTTACCTATGATGGTTTCCCAACATCAGGCCATATGGCGCATACCGAACCAAGGTGTTTTCTATACATTATCAGGGATAAAAGCCCCTGTAAATGTATAATTGTCCCCAAGTAAACAATAAGCCGAGTTCTGTCTTGGATGACAATCTATCTGAGCGTGAAGTCCTTGCATATCCTCCGAGCAGGAGTTGATATGCTAAGGTCCGCTTCACTTGCACCGGACGAGGATTACCACAGATGTATGTCGCCATACAAACGCGTAGGCTCTTACCCTACGATTTCACCCTTACCCTTGCGGGCGGTATCTTTTCTGTTGCTCTGTGCTCGAAGTTCACACCCCGCTCATTTTCACGAGCGCCCTTGCTCTATGGTGCCCGGACTTTCCTCCCCCGTTGCTATGCAACGAGAGTAGCCATCTAGTTTGCTTGAAGACGAAATTATTATATACTAATAGGCTCGATTTGTCAAAGTTATTTCTCGTCCATTTGACAAAATGCCCAATAATAAAATAGTATCTTATCAACATGATAAATTATTTTTCACGCAAAATACTCCTTTTCCCAAAGAAATGTAATAAATGGATATCTGTGTGCGAGATAATACCAACAAAGACCCCATGAAGGGTCTTTTTCGAACCGAAAGGAGGAGATCCCCATAGTTACCGGCTGGACGAAGAGCGAAGAGGGCCGAAAGCCATTTCTACTTCATCTTACTGCCTGTTCCGATGAAGATATCGGATTGGCGGCTCTAGGATTGCTGCCGTTCGATATCAACCTAAACCCCGACCCGTTGGCCGCACCGATTTGGCTAAGACGCATCGCCGTTGTCTACTCCAACGTCATCGACCGACCCGACTTCAGCCCTTCCCAGCTTGGTAGGCAGATTCGTGCCTGCCATACCGGAACCTTTTGGTGCGAGGGTCATTACCGTCGCACCGGGGATCCGGCTGTGCAGCACATCTGTGATGTCAGGGGCTATGTGGAATGGCTGGGGCTTGGCAACGATGCTCAATGCGCGGCGTGGTTGCATGACACCGTGGAAGACTCCGGCCAAGTGTCGACACCAGACATTTACCGGCACTTCGGTCACAATATCGGCCGACTAGTTGAGGCGGTTACCTGTGTCAAGCTACAGAGCAAGCAGCAGACACTGGAGCGCTATATCCGCCAGCTTGTTGAGGGGTCAATGGAAGACGCTCAGGTCGGGGCGCTTAAGCTTTCCGACACCTGCGCTAACTCCAGGACCATTGAGGGCACAAACGACACAGCTTGGTCGGCCGGCTGGATGCAGAAAGCCGCTACGACCATCAATCACGCCCTTGCCGGACCCTGCCGAGAGCAGGTTCGGCTACGCCTCCCTGCGCACTTCGATCGGTATGAAGCATTGCTGATGGATACCGTGCGTAACCTACGCAACGAATACGTAAAAGTCGGCGACCCAGACCAACTTGGGTTCGCCGCAGAGCTCATCGTCCGGCCCCGCTAGGTCAGGCGATTGCTTTTTAAGGCAATTTTAGGTAGTATTTAGTAGTAATTTTATGCTCCGGGATCGTCTAATGGCAGGACAGCGGCCTTTGAAGCCGTCAATCTTGGTTCGAATCCAAGTCCCGGAACCAACAAATATCAAGGTTGAGATACCGTGTTTTTTGTTAGTAAACACAAAAGTCCTATTAAATACTCCGAACAACGTCCCAGGGGGTGGGTTGTTAGAGTTAAATCGCATGATTATTTGACGTTAGCGATTGTTAGTCTTTACGCCAGTCTGATGACCGCGACTATTGCATCTGCGAGCAAAGCTTCGACTTGTTTATTATCTAAGCCGAGTTTTTTAGGCGAGGTGAGCTCATTTATAATTTCTGCTTGAGGGAGTACAGATTCAACAACAAAACCTAGCTTACCAAAAAACTCTTTTACGTGATCTATATCCTCGAAGCGCCAATTTAAATTATTGCGATCTGTAATAGTGCTTAATTTTTGGTTAAAATTTGATAGGTTTTTGTCCTGGTTTGCAGCAAACTTTTTGGGTGTAACATCGCACGTAATCCAGACACCACCGTATTTATTTAAAAGATAACGCACATTTAGTGTCACCTGCTTCTTTTCCTCAAAATCAAGATATCTTAGTAAGCCCTCATTTAAAATAGCAATTTCTGAATTTTTATTAAGATATTGTTCAACTCTTTCGAAGGTGACAGAATCTAAAACGTTGCCGGAAATTGCGTGAAAATTACTAGGAATATTCGTGATAGTGCTTAAAATATCGATTTTTTTATCAGTTACTTCCGGCAGATCCATTTCAACATATGACATGTCTTCGTTATTCTCTGTCAAATTTATGCCTCTGGTAGAGTAGCCTGAAGCCAGCTCAACAACCTGCTTTATCTTTGTTTCCATAAGAACTTTGTTAATCAGCTTAAAGCGAGCTTCCAATTCAGGAGCCAACTCTTTTTTTATCAGTTCTTCCGATATATTGTTTTGATTCAGCTGGTCAAAGACTTCTTTTGCATAAGGAATATCAGTCAGTGTTCTAGGATATGCAGTTAAGATTGCAGTTGGTATAACCGAATCAAATGTCTTAGTATTCATTTTCCCTTTGAATTATTAAATATGTATTACTAATTATTATAGCTTGTTTTGAGGCCTAGTCTAATAAAAGCCAGAATAATGTAATCACTTAAAGCAACGCCTCAAGGGGTGAGCCGTTAAAATAAATAAGTTCTCGAAACATATCTAAAATTAGACTATACTTTCTGTATGGGAATAAAGAAAGAAAATTTAGGCTATGATAATTTTTTCGAGCAGGCCAGGCTTGAGCTGGGGCTTGAAAATTTTCCAGTTGCCCGTGTTATCTCACAACAGAGGGATAATTATAAAGTGATAAATCAAGATGGGGAGTTATTTGCAAAGATCACTGGCAAACAGATGTTTCTTGCTTCATTTAAAGAAGATTATCCTGCGGTAGGGGACTGGGTTGTAATAGAAAAAATTGATAACAACCACGCATTAATTAACGCGGTACTTAAAAGAAAAACAATCATTAAAAGAAAGTTTGGCGATAAAAACAAAATTGGCAGAAAAGATGAAGTGCAGATAATTGCTGCTAACGTATACGTTGCTTTTGTAGTGGAGTCGGTTGATAGGGATTACAACTTAAACCGTCTTGAGAGATATTTAGCCATTACAAAAAGTGGTGGAGTAAAACCGGCAATAATTTTAAACAAAATTGATTTAATCTCAAGCGAGGACTATCAAGACAAACTCAATGAACTTAATAGGAGATTTGTTGGTGTTGATGTAATTGTTACAAGCGCAATAGAAGATTCTGGTTTTGATCAGCTGGTTAAATATATAAAAAGTGGTTTAACATATTGTTTTCTTGGCTCTTCGGGTGTGGGAAAATCGTCACTTATTAATAAACTTTTAGGTAAAGAGGTCGCCAAAACCGGCGCTATTAGTATGCATTCAGAAAGAGGTAAACATATTACAACAAATAGGCAGATGTATTTTTTAGAAGGTGGGGGAATACTGATTGACAATCCTGGTATGAGAGAGGTTGGGTTAACGGATGCTGGTTGTGGAGTTGATGCCGCTTTTGATCAGATTGCACTACTTGCACGGAGCTGCAGGTTTCCTAATTGTTCACATGTTCAGGAGCCGGGTTGCGAGGTCATTAAAGCTGTAAAATTGGGAGAACTGGATTCAGAAAAATATTCCAACTATCTTGAACTAAAGAAAGAGAACGATTACTACGAGATGAATAATTATGAAAAAAGAGAAAGTGATAAAAAATTCGGAAAGTTTATGAAAAAAGCAAAAGAAGATTTAAAAAAATATAATAGTAAATACTAATAATCACTCTTTTTTAAATAAGCGATCCAGAAATTTCTCTTATATGAGCGGTTATTAAAACGGGTATAACTGGTTTTTTTATCCAGTTTGACTATCTTAAAATAACTTTTATAAGTGGCTTTAAACTCCTCTTTGCTAAATACTTTTTCGGTTAATCCTAACTCCTCAATTATATAGGTGTCTTTCTCCACACCGGCTGATTTTTTAAGCAAATTAGCTGCATTTTTGTCGCCATCTTTACATAAGGCTTTAACAAAAAAATACCCACTTTTTTTTAGAACTCTGTTAACCTCTTTTAAATATATTTCACGTTCACTTCCATTTAAGGAGTTTGATGAAATGAAGTCTATAACAATATCAAACTTTTCGTTCTGGAACGGATATTGTTCTCCCATGTTATGTTTTAAAAAAGTGGTTTTAAGCGACTCTGCCTTTGCTCTCTTGTTGGCAATACTAATGGCTGTGTCTGAAATCTCTATACCGACACAATTATTTCCCATCTTTTGTAGATGGTTGGTATTGCGGCCGGTGCCAGAACCCAAGTCGAGAACATCTAATCCGCTAATAGTAGAACCGAGATCTTTTTTTAGATACTTTATAAAACGCAGCAAATCCTTCTGCGGCTCCGGTTTGCCGGTTACAAGCGAAAGTTTTTTATACTCATTTTCCCAAGCTTCATATTGCATGATTATTTTGCATGGATTATCTATTTAATTAGATGTTCAAATAGAATTTTTACACCTATTAGAATAATGGCAATACCGCCGCTGAAACGCAGATATTTAGGGTTTAATAGTGAAAACTTTTTGGCTAAATAGCCGGCGGTTAACGATAATATTAACGTAACCACCGCAATGTTGATCATGGCCAAATACAAATTTGTCTCTACAAGGCTGAAGGTTACACCGACAACGAGGGCATCAATACTGGTGGCCACTCCCATTAGAAGAAGGTTTTTATTGGAGAATAATGTGCACTGATTTTCGTTTTTTGCTTCGGCAATCATCTTGCCTCCCACTATTAATAGGAGAATAAAAGCTGCCCAATGGTCAAAATTTTGTATGAAGCCTTTATAGTTCAGGCCTACAAAATAACCAAAAAATGGCATTACTCCTTGGAAGACAGCAAATATTGTAGCGGCTTTTAACAGTGTTAAAAATTTGGCTTTTGCGTTGGAGAGGCTTAAGCAAAAAAGCACCGCGCTGGCGTCCATGGCTAGACCCGCCGATAGAATTATTAACTCAATATATGGCATAAATAGATTATATCAAATTACTTGATTGGCATATTGCGGTAACCAATTAATCTGATTTATTTTTACGCTGTGCTTTAAGCCGATCATTATAATTAAGTATCCTTTTGCGTAATCTTAGATTTTGCGGGGTGACCTCCAATAGCTCGTCATCCTCTAAAAAATCTATGCATTGCTCTAAAGACATTGAAACGGGTGGGGTAAGAATGGTTGCGATATCGGAGTTTGAGGCCCTAACATTGGTTAACTTTTTTTCTTTGGTAACATTAATCTCCATATCATCTTCGCGGGAGTTAAGGCCGATAATCATACCAGTATATACCTCTGTGCCCGGGTGGATAAAAGTGGCTCCCCTCTGTTGGGCGATGTTTAATCCATAAGTTACAGCCTTGCCGCTTTCAAAGGCAATCAAAACACCGTTACGCAGTTTGGGAATTTCTGTGCCTTGTGGAACATATTTTAGAAACAAGGAGTTCACAACAGCAGTGCCTTTGGATAAATTGAGTAGCACGTTGCGCAGACCCAAAATTCCGCGGGTTGTAACTTCAAACACTAATCTTGTGCTTTGGTCGCTATTTTCTGTTTGATGTGTAATTGCTCCGCGTCTTTTGTTGATTTCTCCGATTATGGCGCTTACATAGTCGCGATTTACATCAATAGTCAGCTCTTCAAGTGGTTCATAGACTTTTCCATCAATTATTTTTGTAATTACTTTGGGCTTGCCAACTTGTAGTTCGTAGCCTTCTCGTCTAAGTGTTTCAATAAAAACCGACAAATGCAGTTCTCCTCTGCCGGAAAGCACGAATTCACCACTTTCGGTAGTATTAAGCTTCATTGAAATATTAGTTTCCAACTCTTTTTTGATTCTGTCATGTAGGTGGCGGGCTGTAACAAATTTGCCCTCACGGCCTGCAAACGGGGAGGTGTTGGCATAAATTGAGATGCTTAAAGTCGGCTCTTCTAGCTCAATGGCCGGTAAAGCTTTATCATCATCGGGGCTCGAAATGGTGTCGCCAATTGAAGCCTCTTTGGCGCCTGCTACTGACACGATGTCACCAGCCATAGCCTCTTCTACCTCATATTTTTTTAGGCCTTGAGTAAAGTATATCTTTTCAATTTTGCCCTTTTTGATTCCGGCAGATGAAATAACTGATATTGGCATATTCTTCTGGATGCGACCGGAGGTAATTTTGCCAATGGCATATTTACCCATATAGTCGTCGTAATCTAAAGCGGAGACCAACATTTTTAATGGCGCACTCTGTTCGCTTAATGGTGCTGGTATGTGTTTAAGAATTGCGTCTAAAATTGGTGTTAGGTCTGCATCCTCCGATGGGTTATCGGGTAGTTTTTCCCAAGCTTTGCCTTCTCTACCAATAGCATAATGAATTGGAATATCTAACTGTGACTCATTTTGAGCCAACTCCAATATCAGATCGTAGGTTTTATCAATGGCTCGAATAATATCAGCGTTGGGCTTGTCGATTTTGTTGATAACTATAATAACCCTTAAGCCCATTTCTAGAGCCTTTTTTAAAACAAATTTCGTTTGTGGCATAGGGCCTTCTTGAGCGTCAATTAGCAAGATTGCGCCATCTGCCATATTTAGAGTTCGCTCCACTTCGCCACCAAAATCTGCGTGCCCCGGGGTATCAATTATGTTGATTTTTGTATCTTTGTAAACAATGGCAGTATTTTTGGCCAATATGGTGATACCCCGTTCTCTTTCTTGATCGTTTGAATCCATAATCAGCTCTTGCCCCATGGCGGCTTCGTTATCACGGAAGGTTTTTGATTGTTTAAGAAGACCATCTAAAAGGGTGGTTTTTCCATGGTCAACATGGGCGATAATTGCGGTATTTCTAATGTCCATCTTTTATCTTGACTCCACAAAAGTTAATGCCATACCCTTTTTGTCGCCACGGCCGGTTCGGCCAATTCTGTGAATATAGTCATCGTATGTTTGTGGCACAGTGTAATTTATAACATGTGAGATGTCATCTATATCAAGTCCTCTGGCGGCAACATCTGTTGCAACCAAAATTTTTACCTCATCATTTCTAAAAGCAGACAGAGATCTTTGTCTCTGGGATTGTCTTTTGTCTCCATGTATTGACTCTGCATTTAGGCCATTTTTAGATAAATTCACAGCTAATTTTTCGACTTCGTGTTTGGTTTCGCTGAAAATCAAAACCTTTGTCATATCTGGGGCGACCAACAATTCTTGAAGTTTAATAAACTTATCGTCCGAAGAGTGAATTTTTACTATATCCTGCATGATATTTTCTGCCGTATTACCTGATTTGACTTCCACAGTAACCGGATCATTTAAGAACTGTTTAACCAATATTCTAATTTTTGTCGGCATGGTGGCGGAGAAGAATAGACATTGTCTACCTCTAGGTAGCTGGTTAAGTATGGTAGTGATCTCGTCTACAAAGCCCATGTCTAGCATGCGATCCACTTCATCAAGAATGATGTTTTGAAATTTTTCAAAGCTAATTAATCGTCTTTCGCTTAAATCTTTTAATCTGCCCGGGGTGCCGATAACAAAATTTGGATTGCGTTTGAGATTATAGATCTGTTTGCCAATCGGTGCACCGCCTACACAAGCAGCAGAGTAAATTCTCATGCCGTTAGAAAAAGATTTTAATTCATTATCTATCTGAAGTGCCAACTCTCTAGTGGGTGCAATTATTAATACTTTCTCGAAGTGGTTCCTGTAGACTTTTTCGATCATTGGTAGCAAAAAAGCAGCGGTTTTGCCGGTGCCGGTGTTGGCTAAGCCGATTAGGTCACGTCCTTCCATAATATATTTTATGGATTGATCTTGTATTGGAGTGGGAATAGTATATTGTTTTTTTTCTAAATTACTCTTGAGGGTTTTGCTAAAGTCAAAATCTTCAAAACTATTCTTGGCAGAATATTTTGTTTTAATGTCCCGTATTGGAGTGCGTTGAATAAATTTCGAGATGTCGATATTCTCTGAGAATCTGCGTGATCTTCCCTGATTTGTTCTTCTGTCTCCGTGGTTATGCCTATAACCTCCCTGATTAGCAGAAGAACTGTATCCGTAGCTGTCATTAGTGCTTTTCGGACTTGTGTTAAACTTTTTATAACTTCGCTGACCGGATTGCCCGGCTGTGGAAGACTTCTGATTGTTGTTTGAGAAGCGATTACTTTTAAAACTGTTGGGCTTATTGGCCCTGCGTGAAGTTTGCATTCGATTTCCTTGTTTCGGCAACAAAAAAATTGCCGATAAATAATAAATTTCGTTTGCCCATTTAATGGACATAAATTGCTGTATAGAACGTCGAAATTTATTTAATTCGGAAATCTATAGAACAATTGTCTAACGAACTCCGTTATCATATCACATTTGCTAATATATTGCAAGTGCATAGCAACCGCTTTTTGCCTACCCTCTCTTCCATATAGCCATAATCATTTTAGAATTATGAAAACAGTTAGATGAACGAGATATTGCAACGTTTGATATTTGTAGCAATAAAATCTTTTCCGATAAAATTGAGTATCTGTGGGCAATAATTTTTGATACAATTTAATTATTGTATTAATTGCTTTGCCTATATCCGTTATGAATAAACAAAAAGTTCCTCAAATTAGGTCAGCCATATTAGATGTTCATAGTCCAATATATTTAAAGTCCCTAAAGGGTAAATACTGCGGAGGAGATGTCGGTGATATTTACGGGCTTGTAGACATGGCCAGTAAGGCTGGTTTTGGTTATTTGCAATTTACTCCGATTCAAGACACCGGTCATAACCCCTGTCCATACATGGGCAGAAGTATATTTTCATATAATCCGATCTTTTTGTCTTTAGATCATTTGGAAACGGAGATCGATTTTAACCAGATAGACAAAGATTTGTTGCAAAGGGTCAAGAAGGGAACGCTAGACCATGTAGGCTACAGGAGACTATATGACTTTAAGGTTCAAGTTTTAAGACAGCTTTTCGATAAGGCTAAAGGCCGAAATATTATGCAGGAAGAAGGCAATGAACAGGTGCTGGCTTATGCTGTTTTTTGCGCGTTACGTAATAAGTATCGGTCGAAATGGATAAATTGGCCGAATAAATTTAAATTTGGAAGTATTCAAAATATTATTAAAAACCACCCCAGTCTTCACTCTGAGATAAATTTTTATCTCTTTTCCCAACGTTTGCTAGGCGGTCAGTGGGCGGATTTAAACGAATATGCGTCCCAAAAAGGCGTAAAGCTGATCTTTGACAAACCAATTTATCCGGTGCACGATAGTGCCGAAGTTTGGGCCAATCAGGATCTATTTTATCTAAACCCTGATGGTTCATTAAAAATGGCCTCCGGTTGCAATAACCCTAAGGATCCATTTGGAGCGCAGTATTGGGGTCATGCTGTTTATAAATACAAACAAAAACCCAAAGAGGTAATTGAATATTATTCTAAATCCATAGCATTTATGTCAAGAATTGCCCAAACTATAAGGCTGGATCATGCTTTGGCTCTAGTTTGGAAATATTACCTTATGAAGCCGCACTCTGAAAACGGTAAACATGTTCCTGCCATCAAACACAAACTATTTAATGTTCTGATAAAAAAGTATCCAGGAATTACTTTTATTGCCGAAGATCTTGGATATGTTAGCAAGAGGAATGTTGATGAACCGTTAATTAAACACAATATCCCAGGCATGAGGTCGTTGCAGTGGTTTAAGATCCCTAAATATGCCAGAGTGTTTGCTTATCCAAAATTATGCTTAGCAATGACTTCTAACCACGATTTAGACAGTCTGCCGCGATGGTGGCAGAAGTTGCGTCAGAGCCGCAAATTGATATTTTGGAAGCAAATTGCAGAACCCCCAGCTAAAGATTATCATAATCAGATCTGGCAGATTGTTGGCTTGGTTTTTGGGTCGGAGGCTTTGTGGGCCTCAATAACCTTACGTGATTTGACTTTTGATTTACGTCGTTACAATATGCCCGGAGTCAAGAATAGCCAAAATTGGACAGAGAGAATGCATATAAATATTGAAGATGTGGACTTTAATCCAATCGGCACTATTATTAAGAGCAGCAACAGACGAAATGGCATTATTTAATAATCGAAATAAGAATATTCCCCGATCGACTTACCGTTTACAGTTTAATAAAAACTTTACTTTAAGAGATGCTCTCAGGCTGGTGCCATATTTGGATGAGCTTGGTATAAGCCATATTTACTCTTCTCCACTTCTTATGGCTGTGCCTGGCAGCTTACATGGCTATGATGTTTGCGATTATGCGCAGATCAACCCCGAAATCGGCACAGAGTATGATCTGAGGCATTTATCATGCGAGCTAAAAAAGCGTGGTATGGGCATTGTATTAGACATAGTTCCTAACCATATGGGAATTACAAGCTCTTGTAATAAATGGTGGCAAGATGTACTAATTAACGGCCAATATAGTAAATATGCTAAATATTTTGATATTGATTGGAATATATACTCAGGAGAGATATCTGGCAAAATTGTCTTTAATATTCTAAATGCTCCTCTTGAGGAGGAGATCTCGTCTGGGCAGTTACGCATTGATAGGTCTGGGGGGATGTCCTTCATAAAATATAATGAATGGGAATTTCCTATTACTGATAATCAGAAGAGAATTAGTGAAATACTTAAGGAGCAATTCTATGTTCTAACTGAGCGCGATAATCGTTTAATCAAACGAAATTATCGTTGTTTTTTTGACGTTGCCTCTTTGGCCAGATTTAATGTGAGCTTAGCTGACGTCTTTGATGAATCGCATTCAAAAATTATTGATTGGCATAATAAGGGGTACATAGATGGTTTTCGCATTGATCACTTCGAAGGTCTATCGGATCATCAGGCATATTTAAGGAGACTCAAAAAGTCTGCTCCTCAGGCTTACGTAATTGCTGAAAAATACTTTTCTTTTGGTAACAATATGGAGAAGACTCGGATCATTGATGGAACAATAGGTTATGATTTTTTGTTATCAACTGAGAACGTTTTTTGGAGAGAAAAAGGGATCAAAAGAGCTTACAAAGAGTTTACTGGATTGCCCTCCTCTGATATGTCGACGATAAGAGATAATAAAAAAATAGCCTTATTAACTGAGCTGAGGCCGGAGATAGATTCCTTGGCTAATTTATTGGCGAATCATCAAAGTTTTCAAAATATCACCTTTAAGAATATTTTAGAAGGTCTAGTTGAATTTATCTCGAAAATCGAGGTCAGACGCACTTATGTAACTGCCGGCAGAGGCGTTTCCGCTACGGATAAAGCAGTGTTATTAAAGGCTGTCAGAGATATTCAGAATAAAGATAGCCGCAATCTTGCAAAAAAATTATTGAAGTTAATAAGCAATACTAAGCTCTCTGATGCTCTGTTTGTCGATCGTTTCCAGCAATTGTGTGTGGCTGCGATGGCCAAGGGTATAGACATGGCATCTTCGCGCGATGTGTTTGGCAGTGATCCAAATCAGGCCCCTTTAAGTCTCGTGGAATACCACAGATGGTGTATAGAGAGGAGCAAACAGTATCCGAATTCCATGAACTGTTTATCTACTCATGATACAAAAAAATCTGAAGATATTAGCTCAAACCTCATCGCCTTATCGGAGGCTCCAACCATCTGGTCGGAAAAAATTTCATACTGGTCCGAGATAAACAAAAAAATTTGTGAATTCGAAACTCCAGACAAAAACATCGAGTATATTTATTACATGTTGCTTTTGTCTAGCCATCCAATTTCATTGGAAAGAATATTATTCCAGGTCAAAAAAGCATACTGCGACGGCGATCCGAGTTTAATTAATAGTGACGATCTGCAAAACATAGAAGATTTTATTAGAAAGACATATAACCATAAAACATTTATTGAAGATATCGCAGTTTTCTCCTCTATGTTGAAGAAGCGAGGCAGAAGTATTTCTTTGTCCAGGACTTTTCTGAAATTGTTGTCACATGGAGTTCCAGATACTTATCAGGGCACAGAAATATGGGACAATAGTCTTGCTGACCCTGATAACCGTCGCGCTGTTGATTTTGAAGCAAGGAATAAGATACTTAACGAGGTCAAGGAGATGAATCTTGGCCAAATTAAAGAAAATATTGGTAATGGTCACTTAAAGCTTTGGTTAAATTGGAGGATTCTAAACCTAAAGAAGGAAAAACCTGAACTGTTCGACAGTAGAGCGAAATACAACCCGATTTATGCCAGTGGTGGAAAATCTGATTTAATTATCTCCTTTGTTAGGGGTAAGGGCATGATTGCGCTAACATCGAGAACCGGAAGCGAAATCGCCAACACTTGGGGTGAAACAAAAATCTCTTTGCCTAAAGGCCAGTGGAGGAATTTTTTGAGTGATGATGACTCGACTAGATATCAAAAAGAGGCGCTGGTTGCTGATCTTCTTGCTGATCTGCCGCTAGCTTTATTAGTTCGTTTTTAGGAGGGAAAAATAAAAAAATTACTTAATTTTAGTGCCCCAAAAGATTTTGTTCAGTGTGCTATCATTGCTACACTAGCTTCTACGGCCGGTTATTTGATTGGTCCTATTGAGGTTAAATATATCCAAACTTTAACCGATAGCGGTTTTCTAATAGGTTTGTCTTATGCGGTTGGTACTGTAGTTTTTGCACTGCTCTCTGTTTGGCTTGGACGTCATTCAGACCGAGCAGGCCGCAGAAACTACATTATTGTTGGACTGGCTCTTGGGGTTTTGCACCCACTACTTTTTGCTTCTGTATTCAACATGATGCAATTCATTGGAGTAAAAATTGTCTGGGCAGCTGCCAGTGTAGCAACGGGTCCGATATTTATGGCTCATATCCAGCACACACTGAGTGGCGTAAAAAACAAAGGGAGTTTAGTCGGCGCCATGTTCGCGGTTCAATCCGCTCTTGGTGCCGGTTCCTCGATAATCGGTGGCTATGTCGCGGATTTGTATGGACTCAAAGCCCCCTATTATCTAATGACGGCCGTTTTTGTAATTACCTTAATTTATGCCATGATTGCTTTAGAAAAAGGCAAAAATATTCCCGACGAAAAAGTTGATGCAAGCGACAAGCGTCATCTTTTGGATGGTATCCACTATGTTTTTAAGCGCCCAGCTTTAATATATTATTTTATATATAATGCGGCCACATCAATAAATTGGGGTATTAAAGGTATGCTTTGGCCGCTGATTATTTATGATATCTCCGGTCGCAATTCCACAACTGGAAGCATTTTTGCCACCATGGGTATTGTTGCATTTTGTTCTCTGATATTTATTGGAAAGATTGTAGATAAACACGGAGAATTTAAATCGGCTACTTACTCGATTTTACTGTTGGCTGTTTCCGGCGCAGCATTTATTGCTACCCACAACTTATATATACTTTGGGTTGCCGCCTCTGTTTATGCTTTAGGGGAGTCTCTTTGGGGTCCCAGCCAAATGGTGATATTAACTGATCATGTAGATTCAAGCCGCCGAGGCGAGGTCCTAGCCATAGATGCACTTTTTGATCGGGCATATAATACATTGGCACCAATATTAGCAGGTTTGTTGCTAGGTGTTTGGAACCCGAGATATATATTAATTATTTATGTTTCGCTATTTGCTTTTGCCTATATTGCCGGTAGGGTTTATCTTAAGAAGCACCAGCAGGATGCTACTATCTCCGGAATATAAATTTCTCAGCAATTATTCAGAATAATTGTGGTATATTGAGTTCATGAGAATCTTGATAGTCGAAGACGACAGGAAAATTGCTAATGCAATAAAAAAGGGTCTGGAACAAGAGGCCTTTGCTTGCGATGTTTCTTACGACGGCAAAGATGGAATGGGTAACGCTTTAACCATAAATTACGATCTAATAATATTGGATCGTATGCTTCCGGAGATTGATGGAATAGATATATGTCGAAAACTGAGAGAAAAAAAATACAACACACCCATCATTATGCTTACAGCTAAAGACAGGATCTCAGATCGAGTAGATGGTCTAGATGCCGGCGCTGATGATTACTTAATTAAACCTTTTGCTTTTGAAGAGCTTTTGGCGCGCATCAGAGCACAACTTAGGCGCCCGAATAATTTAACCGACAACATTATCTCTTTGGGTGATCTTATGCTGGACAGAACCAATTTCTCGGTTAAGAGGGCCGGAAAAACTATTGAGTTATCCAGTAAAGAGTTTGCTTTGTTAGAGTATCTGATGAGAAATCAAAACAGGATATTAACCAAAGACAATATTATTGAACATGTATGGGACTATGATGCTGATATCTTGCCTAATACTGTAGAGGTTTTTATCGGTTATCTGAGAAATAAGATTGACCGCCCTTTCGGCAAATCCAATCATTTGATAAAGACGGTTAGGGGCTTCGGATATAAAATGGTCGGTAATGAGTAAGCGAAAAGGAGACTTGCTAGAAATGCATTTTAAAACGGCATATTTAAAACTTACAGCTTTCTATGTGCTAATTGTTATGATAGTTAGCATTTCTTTTAGTGTGGCAATATACAAGATATCTTCCAGAGAGATTAATCGCGGGTTGGGGCGTCAAAACAGAATATTAAGCGAATCACCATCTTTCGGATCGATAAATGATGTTTTAGAAGAGATAAGAGAGCAACAAATTGAAGAAAGCAATAAAAGATTAAGTGCTAACTTAATTTACTTTAATTGGTTAATACTTATTTTAGCTACAATCTCCAGTTACTTTTTTGCCAGATATACTATGAAACCGATCGAAGAATCATACGAGTCACAAAACCGCTTCACGGCAGACGCTTCTCATGAACTTAGAACGCCTTTGGCTGCTATGAAGAGTGAAATTGAAGTTAATCTTCGGGATTCTGCTTTAGGCATTAAAGAGGCGAGAGAGCTGTTAAATAGCAATCTGGAAGAGATTGCCAAGCTGGAAAAATTATCCTCTGCTTTATTGAAATTGGCAAGTAATAATAATGGCAAAAGCAAGGCATCTTTTAAAAAGATTTCTTTAGTTGAGGCAGCAAAGGAAGCGTCAGAGAAATTTTCAAAAGTATATACTAATAAAAATATCAAACTAACAAATAATCTATCAGAATCATATATTATGGGCGACAGAGATAGTATTGTTGAGCTGATCTCAATATTTTTAGACAACGCTTACAAATATAGCTCAAGCAATACCGAAGTTATTTTAACGGTTAGGCAAAACAAAGATGGTTCCTTCATATCAATAAAAGATCAAGGGGTGGGTATTAAGGCCACAGACTTACCTCACATTTTTGAACGTTTTTACAGGGCAGACCATTCTAGAAATAAGGAAAAAGCTAGTGGTTATGGCCTGGGCCTATCTATTGCGACCAGTCTGGTCGATTTACATCGCGGGCAGATAAAAGTTAAAAGTTCCCCAGACAAAGGAAGTGAATTTTCAATTATCTTCAGTAAAGCTTAACTACTGTTACGGTTAAATATTATTATGCAAAGAATAGTCAATATGGTGGCTATTTTTTTAATTAAAGATTATTTGATTAACATATTTAAGCCACTTCTCAGTTTTGTATTTTAAGATGTTATTGTAATCCGCAAGGGAGCACGAATTCCAACCCGGTCGAAGCGGATTAATAATCAATTAATAGAATTTGAGAGGAGGTGAAAATGAATAAGAAGATTATCATTCCAGCGGTTGTATTATCGGTAGCCGCAATTGCGGGCACAATCTATGCCACTGGCGCGTCTGCTTCTTTCGGAAGGGGTCAGGAAATGACCAGCCAATTAGCGGAAAAACTGGGTATAGAGGAAAGTTCTGTTGAAAACGCCATGGAAGAGATTCGCAGCGATCAACAGGCCGAAATGAAGTCCAGACAGGAAGAAAGGCTGCAAGAAGCGGTGGATGATGGTAAAATTACCGCAGAGCAGAAACAGCTTTTATTAGATAGGCAGACTGCCATGGAAGAAGCCAGAGAGGCCAGAAGAGCTGAGAACCAAAAATGGATGGAAGATAATGGCTTCAATGAAGACACCCTTCGCGAATACGGCATAAGTTTCGGTGAAGGTATGGGAAGAGGTCCTGGCGGCGGAGGTCGCAGAGGCCAAGATATATAATTATTAGGCATTAACATAAAGTAAAACAGCCCTTTTCTCCCGGGGCTGTTTTACTTTATGTGTTTAGAAACTATATCTATAAGCCGTCTCTGCGCTTCTTCTATGTTGTGGTTAACGATGATGTAATCAAAATCTTTGGACTTATTGTTTTCAAGTTCATAGCGGCTTTTCCTGATTCTGATAGACTCACTGTCTTCGGTTTTTCGATCTTTTAGCCTTTTTTCGCCTTCCTGAGCGTTGGGTAAAGCGATAAATATTGTGACAACATTGCGGAACAGTTTCTTGATATTTTCGGCGCCGTTTACATCGATCTCTAAAAGAATATTTTTATCGCTATTTAATGACTTTAAAAGATCTGATTTTCTGGTGCCGTAACGATTACCATGCACACACTCCCATTCAATAAATCCACCTTCATCAATAATTTTTGAAAAATCAGATTCACTCACAAAATGATAGTCAAGTTGATCTGTTTCTGTCGGCCTTTTGGGTCTGGTGGTGCAAGAGACACAGCAATCAAAATCCTCGCGGTGTTTAAGAACGGCGCAAACAGTGCCTTTACCACTTCCTGCTGGACCCGATATCACAAAAATAACTTTTTGATTATCAATTTTCTTCATGTTTAAAATTTAATCGAAAGAAGGACAATTTGCAAATTAAGCAAATATTCAGGTTTTGGCTTTATAATTATTAAAAAGGGCAGGTAAATATTAAAAAATAATGGAGAGAGTATGAGCACAATTAGTCGCGGTATGAGAAACGCATTCCGTAACGGCTTACGGACGTTGTCGATTACCGTAATTTTAGCTATGTCCATTGCTATGGCTTTAATTATGCTAATGGCAATGAAGACAGTAGAAATGAAAATAGAAAGCGTTAAAAGCAGTGTCGGGAATACTATAACAGTTACTCCGGCTGGAGTCAGGGGATTTGAGGGTGGTGGAGAGCTTCTTGGGAGTGATGATTTAGCAACCATACAAAAGACGGATAACGTTAGCGAAGTCACGGCAATAGTTTCGGAACGCTTAAATAGCGATGATACAAATCTGGAGTCACCGATTGAACCTGGTTCTTTTGGCGAAAGGCAAAACAATCGAGGCTATAATGGTGGCGGCGTACCACCGGAATCTTCTTCTGGGGACAGAAAATTTACTATGCCGGTAACGGTAACCGGTATAGATAATCTTGAAAATTTATCGGCGCTGAACATGTCCAAGTTGGAAATTACAGCAGGCGAAAAGTTTCTTTCTGGCAGCGAAGACAAAATTGCTTTAGTTGGTAAAGATTTAGCTCAAAAAAACAACTTAAATGTCGGTTCGATATTTTCGGCTTTCAACCAAGAGATAAAAGTTTTGGGACTCTTTGATGCAGGTAACACTTTTGCTAATGCACAACTTATAATGCCGATCTTGTGTGTTCAGGAAATAAGCGGCCAGAAAAATATGTATAACTCGTTTATTGTGCAGGTGGATTCAGTTGAAAATCTTGATAAGGTTGGCGACAGTATTAGTTCTGCTCTTGAAGATAAAGCAGATGTTGTATCGAGCGCTCAATCAACAGAAAGTATCATTAAGCCATTGGAAAATATCAAATCGATCTCTGTCTATAGCTTAATAGGTTCAGTTGTGGCTGGTTCCGTAATTATTTTACTTACTATGGTAATGATTGTAAGGGAGAGACGCAGAGAGATAGGGGTTTTAAAGGCTATCGGTTCATCAAATTATGGAATAGTTTCGCAATTTATATCTGAGGCTCTTTGTTTAACTCTAATTAGCAGCGTAGCCGGTATTATCTTGGGGGCATTGCTAAGCAATCCTGTTTTAAAAGTGCTTGTGAATAATGCTTCTGCAGATGGAGCCAGCGGTGTTCCTGGCGCAACGCCGGGACGTGGGATGATGCGAATGGTTAATGCCATTCCAGGGATACAAAACACGTTCAGAGATATATCTGCGGTTTTGGATTGGAGCATCGTGCTCTACGGCCTAGTGGTGGCTTTGTTAATTGCAATAATAGGAAGCATGCTACCAGCCTATTTTATTGCCAAGGTCAGGCCGGCTGAAGTGATGAGAAGCGAATAATATATCAAATTCTAGAAAGGATAAAATATGATCAGAGTAAAGAATATATCAAAAAAATTTGAGAACGGTGGGGCCGAAGTTTGGGCAGTGAATAACGTTTCTTTTGGTTTAGAGAGTGGTATCTTTTGTGCAATTATTGGCAAGAGCGGTAGCGGAAAAAGCACCCTTCTGGCGATGCTAGGGGCCTTGGATAAGCCGAGCCAAGGCACAATAGACGTTGATGGCAAAGATGTTACCTTAATGAGTGAGGCAAAATTGATAGACTATCGTCGCAATAGAATTGGCTTTGTTTTTCAAAACTACAATTTAGTACCCAACCTATCGGCTTTAGAAAATGTTATGCTACCTCTCGAATTTGCTGGCATAAATAAGAATGATCGGAAATCAAGAGCAAAAAAACTTTTGTTGCAAGTCGGAATATCTGAAGATAAACATAACAGAAAGCCACTTCATTTATCGGGAGGAGAACAACAAAGAGTGTCAATAGCTCGAGCCCTTGCAAATAGCCCAAAATTTATCTTGGCTGATGAACCAACTGGTAATCTGGACAGTAACACAGGTAGAACAATAGTTGATCTGCTTAAAAGGTTAGCCAAGTCCGAAAACACAACAATCATAGCCGTAACTCATGATCAAACCATTGCTGATCAGGCAGAAGTGGTTTTGCAGATGAAAGACGGTAAGTTGTCTATGAAGTGAAAACTATTAAATGGATAATTTCAGAGAGTTGGTTAATTTAGTCAGTGCTTACTTCAAAACACAATGAATAATATTCGAATTCATCTTTATTGATAATTTGTCAAATATATTGTATCTTTATAACAAAGCGTTACTAGTCTGAAATCAACAGGCGAATCTATAAACAAAGATACGCTGGAGGAAGAAAGCCATTAAGTGTAATTAGACCCTCCCGCCGAGCATGCGTAAATGCTAAAAATTAAGCACCCCAAAAGAGCTGGTACCTCCGGTTGGCGCAAAGTGTTTGTCTTGTCGCGATCAACCTGGCCTTTGGAGAGGGTGTTTTTTTGTTTAAAAGAAAGGTTATATGAAAAATGTTGACGTAAAAATGGATCTGCCAAAACTTGAGGAAGAAATTTTGGACTTTTGGCGAGAGAATAATATCTTTAAAAAATCTATAGAGCAGAGAGATATTAAGGAACAATATGTTTTTTATGATGGCCCTCCGTTTGCCACTGGGACGCCTCACTACGGCCATATTGTGGCCAGCACCATGAAAGATGTTGTGCCAAGATATTGGACCATGAAAGGCAAGAGAGTGGAGAGAAAATGGGGTTGGGATTGCCACGGTTTGCCAATTGAGAATATTGCCGAAAAAGAGCTTGGTGTAAAAAGTAAAAAGCAAATTGAAGATGAGGTTGGCGTTGCCAAGTTCAACGATTTTTGTCGATCAAAGGTTTTAAGTTATGTTGACGAATGGAAGAAAGTTATCGGCCGTCTGGGTCGTTGGGCTGATATGGATAATGCTTATGTGACGATGGATTTAAACTATATGGAGAGTGTTTGGTGGGTCTTTAAGCAACTTTGGGACAAAGGTTTGATTTATGAAGATTATCGATCGATGCATATCTGTCCACGCTGCGAAACAACTTTATCACAATCGGAGGTAACGGAGGGCTACAAAACCGTAAAAGATCTTTCGGTGGTGGCCAAATTTGAACTTAAAAACGAGCCAAATACATTTGTTTTAGCTTGGACCACAACTCCCTGGACATTAATTGGCAACGTGGCTCTGGCGATTAGCGAAAATATAAAATATAAAAAACTAAAAATTAAGGATGATGCCGATCGGGATATTTTTGTTATTATAGCTGAGGATCGTATTGCTGACGTTGTAAAGATTGAATACGAGGAGATTGAGAGTATTGAAGCAAAGAATTTAATTGGTAAAACATACAAGCCCCTATTTGATTATTATGCAAAAGATGAAAAACTTGAGAACGGGCAAAATGGTTGGAAGATTGTCGCAGCTGATTTTGTGACCACCGAAGAAGGAACCGGAGTGGTTCACATTGCTCCAGCTTTTGGCGAGGATGATATGAAACTAGGAAGAGAGAAACAGCTACCTTTTATTCAACACGTTGGTATGGATGGTATTATTAAAGAGCAAGCAAAAGACTTTTACGGATTACATGTTAAGCCTGCTGATGACACACAAAAAACAGATGTGGAAATTATCAAATATTTAGCGGCCAAGAATCTTCTTTTTTCCAAGGAGAAATATGAACACTCATATCCACATTGTTGGCGATGTGACACACCGCTTTTGAATTATGCCACCAGTTCATGGTTTGTAAAAGTCTCATCAATTAAAAATGATGCTATAGAATTAGCGAAACAGATTAATTGGTCTCCGGCTCACATCAAATACGGCAGATTCGGCAAATGGTTGGAGGGGGCAAAAGATTGGTCAATAAGCAGACAGCGTTTTTGGGCTTCAGTTATTCCAATTTGGGTCTGTGGTGATTGTGGCGAAAAGGAGGTCTTCGCTTCAGTTACAGATTTAGAGGTTAGAAGCGGACAACAGATCGCTGATATTCACAAACATGTAGTTGATGCCATAAAATTTCCTTGCCAAAAGTGTTCGGGGGAGATGGCTAGAGTCCCGGATGTATTGGACACCTGGTTTGATTCCGGTTCTATGCCTTATGCGCAAATGCATTATCCGTTCGAGAACAGAGAGAAGTTTGAAAGCAATTTTCCCGCTGAATTTATCGCTGAGGGTGCCGACCAAACCAGGGCTTGGTTTTATTATCTTCACGTATTATCGAGTTCGATCTTCAATAAACCTGCATTTAAAAATGTAATTGTTAACGGTATTGTTCAGGCAGAAGATGGCAAAAAGATGTCAAAGAGACTCCAGAATTATCCCGATCCGATGGAGATGTTTGATAAATATGGGGCTGATGTTTTAAGGTTTTACCTTATGTCTTCTCCTGTTGTCGCCGCCAATGACTTAAATTTTTCGGAAAAAGAGATGGCAGAGCTTTCCAGAGGATTATTCCGTATGATTTGGAATTCATATTACTTTTTTGTGTTATATGCCGAGATCGACGGTATAGAAGCCAAAACTGATTTTAGTTTAAACAGTCGGAGTACTCTGGATAAATGGATAATTTCTGAATGCCAAAGCCTAATAAAAAACATTAATTATCACATGGAGCATTACGATTTACAGAAATCATCCAGAGAGTTTTTGCTCTTCGCCGATAATCTGTCAAATTGGTATATACGAAGAAGCCGCAAAAGATTTTGGAAATCAGAAAATGACCAAGACAAAGCTGAGGCTTTTGAGACTTTGCAATATATCCTAATTACTCTAGCTAAGCTCTTGGCTCCCTTTTCTCCGTTTATCTCTGAGGAGATTTATAAAAATCTTAGTGGTGAGGAGTCGGTGCATTTATCTGATTATCCAGAGGCAAACGAGAGTTTAATAGACCCTAATCTGTGCGCCGAGATGAAACGCACCAGAGAGATTGTTGAGCTAGGATTAAATGTACGATCAAAAAACGGTATCAAGGTGCGTCAACCTTTGGCAGAGCTTGTATACCTGGGAGAGAAGTTGCCAGAGGAACTTGAGCAAATAATTGCCGAAGAGGTTAACGTAAAAAATGTTAATAATGCCTCCGCACAAGAGGGTGAGGCAGTTAGACTGGATTTGGAGATAACCTCAGAGCTAAAGATGGGAGGCTACTCAAGGGAGATAGTCAGATTTGTTCAAACGTTAAGAAAAAAAGCCGGCTTTGAAGTTAACGACCGAATAATCCTATATTATAGTTCAGATTCAGATGTGATTAATCAAACGCTTGAACAGTTTTCCGACGAGGTCAGCCATGAAACATTGGCGATAAGAATTGAAAATAATAAGCATCAGGTCGAAAACGAAGAGGAGATAAAAATAGACTCTCACAACCTCTGGCTTGGTATAAGTAGAGAACTCTAGAGGC
This sequence comes from bacterium ADurb.Bin212, assembly GCA_002070055.1. Lineage (GTDB taxonomy): Bacteria > Patescibacteriota > UBA1384 > XYA2-FULL-43-10 > XYA2-FULL-43-10 > MWCM01. The sequence continues at coordinate 70,921 of MWCM01000003.1, forward strand.
AGTTTTCTTATTTACGAGATCAAATATAGTTTTTTGTGTACTTGGGTTCCTCACACAAAAAATTCATTATCCGCGCCTCAGAGCCACGTTAAAACACGACAATTTAACAATCAATTTAGTTCTATATAAAGTATTTCTTTAAGATTTTTTTGAAACCGATTTTTTAGCGCCGGTCTTTTTGGGGCTGGTTTTTTTTACAACTTTTTTGCTGGTTGGAGCCTTATTAACCTTTTTGCAATCGTCCAGGCGGTGTCTAATATCAGACAATATGTTCATGTAGGTAATAAAAGCTTCATAAGGCGTTTCATAGGGATTAAAATATTTATGGACATCACCGTCTGAAAAATATTTGGTGCACATATAGTAAAAATGGTCGGAGGTCTGCATTTTGCGCCAGTCTTCAATTAATCTGTCGTCTCCGTAAGCCATAATATCTTTTTCTAAAGAGTATAATTTTTGGGCGGCGTCTTTTTGTATTGAGTTAGAAAGCCATGCAGACAGATCGCGTTCGGTATCAGCCCAAGATACAAAGTGAGGGTAGTCCAATTCATCAAAATGCTGATATTGGGCGATTGCTTCGCTAGGAGTAACAAACGAATTGTCTGGATGCCGTAAAACATATTCAGGAAGATGTGAGAGAAAGTCAAATATCCCCGTGCTTTCCCACTGATGCTCACCGAAGGTTTCGTAGTCCATAAAAAGATTTATTAGGTGACCATTTCCGTGGTGGTCGTTTACCCAATTTGAGAATTTTTCGGCTGTGAGGGGATGGTCGCTCCAGCCCTTATTGGAAAAACGAAAAGCGATATCGTCAGATAGTTTATAGTTTTTAAGCAATAGTTTGAGGTTTTTTGCCCCTTTGGGTTTGTAGACAAAATTAGGACTGCGCCAACCTAAGATGTGATCGGCGCCTTCAGCGATTATGCCTTGATAACCCATCTCCTCAATTTCTTTTGCAAGATCATTATTGTAGATTAATTCGGTATTTCTAAAGACTTTTGGCTCGACTCCAAAATGCTCTTTAATTTTGTCTCTATGAAGTTTAACCTGTCTTTTAAATTCATCTTTGGAATATAAGAAAGATAAAGAGTGATGATATGTTTCTTCGAGTAACTCGGCTCGTCCTGTATCAACAAGTCTTTTAAAGGAATCAAGCACCTCAGGGTTAAACTTCTCTGCTTGCTCAATGAATACGCCAGATAATGAGTAAGACACTTTCATTTCCGGGTGCTTGTTAAGTAATCCTAAAATAACTTTATTTGTTGGCAAGTAAGATTTTTCGGCCACTTTGTGGAAAATTTTTTCGTTGCTTAGACGGTCTTCCGGACTTTCAAAATAGTCGTGATCGTTACCCACATTAAAGACTGAGTATTTTTTTGCTCGGTAGGGTTGATGAACTTGGAAGTAAAAACAAATTGATGGCATAATAAAAATTCAAAAATAAATAAATAAAATGGAAGGTATTTGAGCATTAATCGATCAAAAATCAAAAACTAGATGCGGACAAAAGCTGATCGTAGACATTGATGCATTTTTTTGCGGCGCAATCCCAAGTGCAATTAAGCGCTTCTTTGTGGCCGTTTTTTGATAAAGAATCAGCTAAAGAAGGGTTCTCTATAACGGCTACAATCTTATTTGCCAGTTCGTCTGTGTCCCAGAAATCAACTTTTAAAGAGTGCATAATAACTTCGGAGGCCCCTGACTGTTTTGAAACAATAACGGGCACTTTGTGAGACAAGGCCTCTAGTGCTACCAAGCCGAATGGCTCTGATACGGAAGGCATTACATATAAATCGGCTGAGCCGTATATTTTGCTTAGCTCCTCCCCACGAAGAAAGCCGGGAAAGAAGACTTTATCGGAGATAGCATGGTTGGCGGCCTGGTTGATGATTTGGTGGCTCATATCTCCGCTTCCGACAATCATAAACACAAGCTTCTTGTTGATTTTCAATGCTTTTGCCGCAGCCTCAATTAGATAATCGACACCTTTTTGGTAGGTAATGCGCCCAACGAACAATACCATCTTTTTACCACCGCTTTTAATCGATTTTAATGTCAGTTTTTTGGTGGGTTTGTTAGAAATATTTATGCCATTATGAACAACCTCAATTTTTTCTGCAGATATCCCGTAATAATCAACTATGCGCTGTTTGGTGTAGCCGCTAACAGCGATAATTTTGTCTGCTGCTTGCATGCCAGACCTCTCAATAGCGCAGATTTGGGCGTTAACACCGCCTTCGTGTGAACGATCATATTCCAAGGCATGGACATGAACAACTAAAGGCTTGTGGGATACTTCTTTGGCTTTGATCCCAGCCGGAAAGGAGAGCCAATCGTGTGCATGAATAATCTCAAAATTCTCTTTTTGAGCCACCTCTGCTGCTGCTTCTCCATATCGGTAAACTTCATCAATTAAAGTTTCCCCGTATTGGCAATTGCCTCTGGAACATTCATAATGTCGTTCTGTCTGACTATATTGCTCCATGTAACTGGTTTCGTTGAGGTATGGAGAGAGATTTGATCGAACGGTTTGGATCTTTATATTGGAATCGGTCACAGATTGTTCTTGTTGTCCGTTTGTCTTTGCGCTATCTGCATGGGTTACGTCCATAAAAGGAACGCTTTTGTCGTATTTCGATGGTAAGACAAAGGTTATTTTGCTGTTTTGCTTTGACATGGCTTCTGCTAGTTCGTAGCAGGCGACACCTAAACCTCCGCTGTTATATGGAGGTAATTCCCAGCCAAACATCAAAACTTTCCGCTGCTTATCCACTTTTGGGATTTTCTGACTAAGCGAAACTTTTTTAGGACTGACAGATTTGACAACTTTTTTCTTTAGTTGCTTAACCCGACTCCCAACACCATTGGTAGTACTTAGAATGGATTTTTTTAATTTGGTTATCTTTTTAATCATAAAAAAGTTAATCCATCTAGGATAATCAGATTTTCCCTCCATTTTTACCGGTTATTACGATATATTTTATCACTTTGCAACCATGACGATAATACTCTTATTGTCCACATAGATATTTTTGCTGTCTGAGACAGCGATTTCTTCGCCATCTGAATATACACCAATTCCCTCTTCTGCAGTATTAATTGCCACATACCATTGTTTGTTGTCAATTTGAGGTATTTCGAACATTAGTCCTTGATCGTCCATGTTAATCATGATGTGAATTTTGTTCTTTAAAGTGAAAGATAATACCCTTGAATTGCTATTGTCCCAACCCGGTGAAAAAAGCTGACATCCATGAAAAGCGATCTCTGGCCACCCGTTTTTGTCGGATTTGCCGAAAGTGTCGTTATCATAGAAATACCTGTGTTTTTTTCTGAACGAAACAATTTTTTTGAAAAACTCCAGCAGGGCCTTATTTTTGTTAATATTGTCCCAGTTAAACCATGAAATTGGGCTATCCTGACAGTAGGTGTTGTTATTACCGTTCTGAGTCCTGGCTATTTCGTCTCCCATAGTAATCATGGGAATGCCTTTTGAGAGGAATAACAAGGTTAAAAAATTCTTCATCTGTCTGAATCTAAAGCGCAGAATGTCTTGATTGTCGGTGTCTCCCTCTGCTCCATAATTGCAGCTGAAATTATTGTCGATACCGTCCCTGTTTCCCTCTCCGTTCGCTTCGTTGTGTTTATTGTCGTAAGAAACCAGATCGTATAGAGTAAAGCCATCATGAGCAGTAATAAAATTCAGACTGTGTATTGGCAGGCGTCCCGTGTGTTGGTATAAGTCGGCGCTACCGGTCATCCTGCCGGCGATTGATGGAGCTAAGCCTAAATCGCCTCTAACAAACCGTCTCATTTCGTCTCGATATTTGCCATTCCACTCTACAAAGCGGTAACCGGGGAATTTGCCCACTAAATAAGCTCCTCCTGCATCCCATGGTTCGGCAAAAATCTTGGTTTTGGCCAGTTTTTCACTTAAGTCAATGTTCCATAAAACCGTGGGGTTGGCTAATACATTACCATCCGTGTCTCGTGAAAGTAGCGAGGCTTCATCAAAACGGAATCCGTCAACGTGCATCTCCAGAACCCAGTACTCCAGGCAATCCTTGATGAACTTAGAAACAATGGGGTGATTAGAGTTTAATGTATTACCACAACCTGAGTAGTTATTATAATACTGTTTATCGTCTTGTGAGAGGTGATAGTATACTGAATTATCTAGCCCTCTAAAACAGTATGTTGGTCCATTGTGATCACCTTCAGGCGTATATCCAAAAACGACATCAAGAATTACTTCGATATCAGCTTTATGTAAAGCCCGGACCATATCTCTAAACTCATTTAGATGTTGCTCTTTGTTATTTGATATGCAATATCTTGAATCAACGGCAAAAAAGGCCGAGGTTCCATAGCCCCAAACATTTCTTTCGTCTCCGGTTCCAAAATCGAAAACGGGCATAATTTCAACCGCGTTTACCCCTAGTGATTTTAGATAGGGAATTTTTTCAATTAATCCCTTAAATTTTCCAGGGTTTTTAATGTCTGAGCTTGGAGATTTAGTGAAGTTGCCCACATGCATTTCATAGATGATTGTTTCCTCGATGGGCCTGTTTAGCGGTTTGTCACCGCGCCAGTTGTAATTACCTGTGTCAATGATTACGCTTCGCAAAGAGCTAGATAAATTATCCTGGTCGGAGATTGCGTCTTGTTTCTGCCATAACGAGTAGTTCAGTGCCTTCGAGTAGGGGTCAATTAGCACTTTATTTTTATTGAAACGATGACCATTCGATGGTTCAAATGGACCATCGGCTCTAAAAGCATATAAATTGCCAGGTTTTAGCCCTTTAATGAGAGCGTGCCAGAAATGATAGGTATGGTGATGCGGAGTATTTAAGGAGAGTGTTTTGATGGTTTTCTGTGGGTTGTTTTTATCAAATATCAAAAGTTCAACATTTGTTGCATGTTGTGAGAAAACAGAAAAATTTACCCCTCCCTTACAGACTGTCGCTCCCAAAGGATAAGGAGAACCAGGTTCAACAATAAATTTACTTCGCATTAAATATGCCCCTCCTCATGCTAATTTTCCCAAATTATCCAATTTTATGCAACTTTGCATTGATTGATTTGCTTGTTATAATAAATACATATGGAAAACTTTTATCAATGGAGGGAACAGAGCAAGGTAAATCCTCTCTACCAAAAGCTAGCTGAACACCCGGTAGCTTATTTTTGTATGGAATATGCCACTCCGAAAAACTTACCTATATATGCTGGAGGACTTGGGGTGTTGGCTGGAGATTATGTTATCGAAGCTTATCAACAGAACTTCCCAATGGTTGCAATAGGTATATTTTATAACCAAAAATGTTATGTCGGGAGCAGCGGTGACTATTGTGTTAAGAACGACCCTGTTCAATTTGGTTTGTCGCCCGTTGTGGATAAGTTGGGAAAGCGTATCAAATTGTCTATCCCTATTAATAATAAAGAGGTATATTTTTGCGCCTGGCTTTATAATAGCGGCACTGTGCCAATTTATTTGATGGACAGCAATGTCGAGGAGAACGATCAAGATGACAGAGAGATAACAAATCTTCTCTATCTTGCAGATCCTGAGATTCGTATTAAACAGGAGTTAATTTTAGGCATAGGTGGCGCAATGCTATTGAGAGAGCTTGGTATTAGGCCGTCCATCTACCACATGAACGAAGGGCATTCAGCATTCTTGGTTTATGAGTTAACCAAACAGATAATGCAAGACAAGAATCTAAAATATAATAATGCCTTTAAACAAGCCGCAAAACAAATCGCATTCACCAACCACACTTTAGTTGTTGGCGGTCACGATGTGTTTAGTGTTCAAACCGTCAAAGAGCTGTTAAAAAAATACGCATCAGGCGGTGGCTTGCCCTTGGAAGAAATGTTGCATCCAGGAGTAGACAAAAAGAACAAAAAAGTCTTTTCTACAACATTTTTGGCTCTTAATTCTGCCACGATGCTAAATGCTGTGAGTAAACTTCATTCAGACGAAGCAAAAAAACATTGGCCCGATTATAAAACCTTAAACGTTACTAATGGCATAAGTGTGAGCCGTTGGGACAAAATCAGCGACAGCGAAGACATTGTAAAGTCTCATCTAAAAAGTAAGAAAATCTTGCTTGACTTCATCAAAAAAGAAACCGGTGTTAAGTGGCGGCCTAATGATCTGGTTATCGCTTGGGCCAGAAGAATTGTCTCTTACAAAAGACCGACAAGTCCATTTGAAGATCTACAGGCGATTAAGAAGCTGTTAAATAATCGTCGTGAACCGGTTAGATTATTATATTCGGGGCAGCCGCACTACGATGATAATGAGGGGCATTTTTTAGCCAACGAGTTAAGAAAATTGGCTAGTGATGAGTTAAGGGGCAAAATGGTTTTTTTGGAGAAATACTCCACCCAAATCTCTGGCATGATGATATCAGGAGCCGATGTTTGGCTTAATACGCCCATTGTTGGCTTGGAAGCGTGCGGCACAAGCGGTATGAAAGCGGCTCTTAACGGTGTATTGCAGTGTTCTACCAATGATGGCTGGTTGCCGGAAGTCGATTTGGAGAAGATTGGTTTTATGCTCGACGATAAATATGTTTCATTAAGTCTGGTGGACACCATAGCCAACCATATAGTTCCTTTATATTATCGTCATTTAGGTGATAGGGGAGTTAATTCAATCTGGAGAAGCAAGATGGAGTGGTCAAGGGAGACTATTCTCCATTACTTCGGTTCAGATAGGATGTTACGTGATTATATTGAGAAAATATATCGGCCTCTTTTGGCACATTAGCTTCTGTTGAGAGCTAAAATCCACCCAAGGTTAACGGGCTCTTCTTTTGTAGTAGAGGGCGGTTTTTCTGCCTAAGTGTATTGATATCCACAAACAAAATAAAATGAGCCCGATTATCAACAATGTTTTCCAAAAAGGGAAAACATAGAAACTAAAGGAACCACTTAGATTCTTTTCTGTATTTGTGCCGTATTTTGCCACAATCGTGGCGGTATAATAACCAAAGAGTTTCTTTTCCGGTTGCCATTTTGTTATAGTCTTTCGCACAGACCCCGGTAGCACGTTATCGCCAACAATTGGAATTTCCGCGACTTTATTTCCTAGAATATTACTCACCACAATTGAGCCATTGGGTTTTATGTGATTAACATCATGGTTTCTGACTCTAAGAATGAAATCAAACTCATTGAGCGGTTTTTTCTCTAAGGAAAATTCAACAATTTTTGCATTATCCTCGAAGCCACCGGCAATTGTTAAAAGGATCATTGAGACAATTTTAGCTTCACCCATCGATTTTCCAGATTCCCTGTCAATTTTATCGATTCCAATAACCAAAGAGGCATATTTGCCGCCTATCTCAATATCTTTCGGAACATCAATGTTAAATACCACTGTTTCGAAACTTTTGGCTTTCAATATTCCGCTATTTTTTTCGAAACTAACCCAGCCTGATAGTAGATTGGGCAGATTAGGCGTGCTTGTTCCAACAATAAGTTCGCCGCTTTCTCCGGTGAAGGCAACATTGTCAATTGAAAGTGCATATATGTAATCATGATCGTCGTCATTGGTGATTCGCAGAGATTGGGATATCTTCTCCCCGGGTGTTGCGTTGAGTTCAAATTTTGCGGGTAATACGGTAACTCCCGAAGAGCTGTTTTGTGTGTTACTTGCAGATGATGCTTGTGGAAAAACCAGCATTAAGAACACAAACAACACAATAAAAATTCTTTTTTGAAACATAGTTCTTTTTCCTCGCCTTATTATAATCTTTATCAGTATACAATCTTTGCTCTGGTAAAGCAATTTTAGACAATTTCGCCAACATATAAGATCTTTGCATCGAGAGCGAAAAAAAGGTAAAATATATTTAATATGGCAGAAGAAAAAGACGAGGGAGAAGTTCAGGAAACTTCGGGTAATTCTTCTGTGGAGGAGGGAGAGAAGAGTGACGGTTTAGACTCTCAGATCTCTACCATTGAAGATCAGCTGTCGAAGGCTCAAGCCACACTTTTTGAGTTACAAAAAATGAGGGCTGATTTGGAGTTGGAAAAAAAGGAGAAATACAAAAAAGCTCAATTAGAAAAAGAGATTATTGAGGCAGAGAAGGTTAAGGAAGAAAATCAAAAACTGAGAGAGGAACTAAAAGAATATCAAACTGAGATTGCGTCTATAAAAGAGGTGATAGGCTCGCTAAAGGATAATTTGGTCAAAACCGCCGAACGCTTGGAACATAAGGTGGAGAAGTCAATAAAATCTCTGGATGGTTTCGCTGAAACAGAACATCTAACCAAAGAGCCTCATCGTGTTGTTCACCATCGAGATAAATCTCAGTCATCGGCAGATAGCGGTAATTTTTTTGCTGACCATATTTCAAAACTGCACCAACCGGAAGAACAAAAGGTTGCAGATAACAAAGAGGCGGTCGTTGCAACAGATACTAGTATTGAGACTGAAGACACCGCACATAAAGACGATCAAAATGATTCTACTAAGGTAGCAGCTCTTCCACAGGAAGCTAGTGCCACACAGTCTCAAGTGCCTAGCTCTAACACGGGTAGTCCAGTTGAAAATACGGTCAACGAATCACCTAAACAGGCCGTCGAGATGCCGAAAGTGGAGCAAGATGATGCACCAGACCCAAGTTTTCTTGCCAAATTTTGGGGCAATCAACCACCTCAGATTACTAATAATGAAGCTGTGGGCCAAGAAAATCCCAATGAAGCTAGCAATGCAACAGCAACTTCACCAGAAGAAGCCAATGTGGTTGATGATGATTTTGATGAATACGAACTTATTAGGCAGGAGCTGATAGCGCTTGAGAGCGATACTGTGTCTAAGGCCGCAGATGAAAAAATAGATAACAATGTACAACAACCGATCGCGGAGCAAGGCCCCAGTAAGGCCGAAGAGCAACAAAAAGATCAAGAAAAACCACTTCTAAAAAGTCTGTTTTCAATTTTTAAAAAGAAAAGACCAGCAGTAAATGAGTCAACGGAAGAAAAGGCAGTAGTTACCGAACAACAAAATATAACCGATCCAGTCATGAGCCAAGCTCAAGAACCGTCGGTTCAATCCGGTCAAGAACAGGTAATGCAGGAGACACCCATCCAGAGTGCTCCGGAGACTCAGGCGACAATCCAGGTTGTGCCGGAGGCAAAACAAGAGGTAGCAGAAACCACTGTTCAAAGCGAAGCGGTTGTTAAAGACGATAAGCCCATAAAAAATGTTAAGAGCATTTTTAAGCGTAAAAAACCAAAAATTCAGAAGCAATCAGAGGATGATAATAGTAGGCTTGGCCCAACAGGTAAATTAGCCATTGGCGCCGCAGTCTTTTTGCTGTTAGTGAGTGGGGCAGTTGTTTCTTACAAGCTAAAAAACGCCGAAGCATTGCGCCAGATGTATACCTCTAAAGCTATTGAGTCTGTGTCTAATGGCAATGCCAATGTGTTGGCCAATCAAGTGCCTGATGAGTTTTCCAATCTTGACCCACAAAGCAAGTATAAAGAGGCGTACGCCGAAGCCCCATTTGAACAAACAGTTTGGTCAAATTATAGTGATCCTGAGTTGGGGATATCGATAGACTACCCCAAGAACACATCCTATCGCCTAAAGCCGGTTGCTAGCAACAATCTCTGGTTCTTAAGAAGAGACGGTTATCTACTGAAGATAGAAAAAATCATTACTGATAAGAGTTTGGAAGACATAAAGTCAGAGATAATAAAAGACGTAAAATACACCGTGGAAAACGTGATTGTTCGAGATCGCCCTGCTATTCATTTAATACTAGAAGAGGATTTGCCTGTTAAGGGCAATATTTACTTGTCCAGATATAGTGATGGAGTATATAAAATTTGGTACAAAACATTTTTACCCGAGGAAGACGTAGATGATCAGAAGCGCGTTGTGCAAATGTTAGATACTTTAAACTTTATATCCGCCGAATAGAGATGCTTAAAAAAATATCCACTCTTAGGAATTTTATTCTAGAAATTGTTTCAGCGCTTGTTCTTTCGCTGGTTTTATTTTATCAACCGGAAACTGGAGCTGCCAATCTATTTATCGTCGCGGCTTTTGTTTTTTTGCACTATTTGATGCTGTCGAGAATTGCACGTGGCAAGCTATGGTCATTAATGTTCTTTTTTGTTTCAACCGCTGCATATCTTCTGTGCCTATACTTTAATTTGACTCATATTTTGATTGTTGTTGCGCTGATCTGCGTGATATTATCAGTCTATTATGCTTATAAGATGGGTATTAATAGCGACCAGAGAAAAATAACTCAAAAAACTTTAGTTTTGGGTTTGGCGATATCGTTGCTTCTGCCGTTGGTCTTCTCTTTGAGCTTAGAGACATTTATCTATAAACACAGCAAAGAAAGCAAAGGGGATACGGAGATATTATTCAGCCATATCGATCAGGGTAAAACAGAAAGACAAGACAGGAGCAAACAGCTCTCAAAGGATCAGTTTATTATTGATCTTTTTAGCCTGGGCAGATATGAGGATTTATCACAATATATTCAGAACCTGATGGTTATGAATAATGAAGATATCATCACCTTGTGCAATCTTGATGAAAGAATAGTGGCGAGAAGCGATAAACCGAGGGCAGTTGGAGATGATTGTAAAAAAATCATGCCAGGATGGCAGAGCTTGGCTTCGGAATCTGGTATAATTAAGGAGGAGGAAAAACTTTATTTGGTGGCGATTTCGGAGATAATAACGGCTAACAATGAAAAAGTTGGTTATGTGATAACCGGTAAGAATTTGCGCAGCTATCTTCTGGAAAAGATCGGTACTAAAAATGACAAATTTTATTTCAGCTATGAAGGTCGCATTCTACCAGAAAACGATTTGTTATTATCAGATAGTTTATTTAGGGCAATAAAAGAAAAACAGTTGCCCTATAATCGGGATGAATTATACTCATTTGAAAAACAATATTACTTAATTACAAATAATAAATTTGCGGATGCCGATAGCGGTTTGATATATTTGCATGAAGTTAGTGATCTGTCCGGATTGTTTTGGCTTAATCTAATTATTGTTTATGCTATAACAATTGTCATTTTCTTATTGTATCGAATTAAATATGCGGATGCCCAATCCTTCTCTTTTGCCAGAACCGGTTCCCTATTTAGGCGCAGCTATCGAAAAATTAGAATTCCCGACAAGGAATATCTACTGGAGTTTGCCATTGTTTCTGCGCTGGTTGTCGTCATGTCAAAGGGGTCATTCGACAAGCAGCTTGCAATTTTTTACAGCAACACTATTTTGCCGGCTACGAACGAACAACTCTTGGCTACCAATCCGAGGTTAAATTTATATGCCCCGAGCTATGTCGGAGTTAATGACGGTTTTACGGTTTTATTGTCTGCCAACGATCTTAAAAGTGGCATAAATACGATTAGTGCTACAATTGTTTACAACACGGAGAATTTGTCTTTTGAGGGTGTGAATATCTTGGCTGATATTTGCGATGAGGTTTACGATAATAATATCGACCAGAATCAGGGACTTGTTCACTTTAGTTGTGTCACAAAGGATTTTAGCTCGGATATCCCAGGTAATTCTAAATTGGCTGAATTTACTGTTTTACCGTTAAAAAGAGATTTAACATATATAACTTTTGACGCAGCCTATGTAAAAATTACTACTGGCCACGGCATCAGCAATCAAACTGAGCAAAGCACAGACAAAGGTGAGGGCGTTTGGGTTCTAGACTCGATATAGATCTTAGTATGTTGGTACGATGTTATATATAATATTACCACTGTAGGAGTCTGACGGCTGTTTCTCTGATACCTCCATGGCATACGTAACATAAACCGTCGTTCCACTATCTTTGTACCTTGAATACATTACTTCGTGGGGAGTGCTACTTAATGGTCCAAATTTGCCATAAGCGTCAGACCAGCCACTGACTCTGGTGTCGGAGGTGCTTGCTCCCACCCAACCACTATCACTGTTGGCGCTATCGCCATCCGGAGAAGACCAGACCTGTGGCGTAGTCCAAGATACTCCGGTGGCACCAAATGGATCGATTTTATTTGATGGGTAAAGCCCTTGCATATAACCATCCATTTTGACAGTTACTGTATAGCCGTTGATCGAATTGGATTTCACGGTTAGTTTGTGAGATGCGTACTTAGGTGTTGTTATTTCAAGTTTGCCGAAAGAGATCAGGTTGAAAGATGTGCCAACACTTGTTGTGACGCCGTTATGCATCTCTTCCGCTGAGACGCCCTCGACAGTGAATTCTAATTGCGGAGTATCAGTTTCCTGAAAGCTGTCAATTTCTATGGTAGGCGTAATGGGTAAATATTTTTTAATAAAGAAATCATCCACAGAGAAAGACAGAGAGTTACCATCCCAAGATTTTCCAAAGATAGCCACATTATTGAATGTAACATCAGAGTAGCTCGAGCTACCCATTTGATACCAAATATTGTTGTCAAAACTGAGCCAAAAGGAGTAGTCAGTAGAGATTTTTCTTACTGCGAGATAGGCGGGAAGAGTGGTTTGACTGATATTCTGCAAATCTTCACTCCCGATTTTGTCTAGTGAATAATCGTTGTCCGCTGTGCCGTCCTTTCTGCCAAACAAGTAAGCGCTGGTGTCACTACCATAAACCGAGATGCCAGCCATGGTTTTGTCGTTTACGGTATAATTTAAAATTTTGATTTGTGCCCAAAAATCATAATTCGGCACGGTGTTATATTTAATAATATTTACCCCTCTGCCCACTGGATCACTATTCCAATCTGTATCTGTGCCGTCATAATTAAAATCTAAGTCACCTCCGGCTTCGGCGATTGTTCCATCGCCATCTTCTGTGACTGTCCAATTAGCGCTAATCTCTTCGTCAGCAAAGTCGTCAGTGTAAGAGAAAGTGTTTTGCCAGTTGGAGCCGGAAGAGGCGCTACTATTGCCGTAATATATGTATATAGTATTGTCGCCCACGCTTAGTGCGGGAATCTTGATCCAAATTCTGGCATACTGGTCTGATCCATCAAAGCGTTCGATATAATAAAAGAGTTCCGTTGTGCCATCTGATGAGGTTATGCGCAGGTCGCTACCATCGTCTTTGCAGTGAGTGTAAAGATCAGCCTGAAGCAGGGGAGAGGAGTTTGACTGATATAAATAATTAACCTGATCGGCGCTTAGGGGGCGATTAAAGAGTATGGCTTCGTCTAAGGTTCCATTCCAGGCATTTGAGGCAGAGCTGTCATTGCGGCCCAGATACAATGAGCTGGAACTATTGTTAAGAGAAATTGAGGTGCAAGAAGATATGTCTATCTCGTTTGTGTCAACTGTGCCACAGGTGTTGGCTTGGGCGCTTAAATCCTGCGCAACTCCGTCCACATATATTGCTCCAATCCCGAGGTCCGAGTTTATTACGGAAACAATATGGTGCCATTCGTCATCGGCAAAAGAGGTGCCGGTGGTACTAAAAAGAACACTGTTTGCCTCAGACTCGCCACCTACTCCCATGCGGATATCACCGTTATTCATCTCCAAAAAATAGCCTTTGCTCCAAGTGGCAGTATCAAAGCCCTTACTAAGTATTCTCATTTGAACGTCGTCGTCGGCAGTTTTGATCCAGGAAGATACGCTCAAGTTATTTTGTGTGTTGTTATATAAATCATAGTTACCAACGCTAACGTAGGTGGAATTATCGCCAGAAAAAGAGAGTGCGTTCGAATACTTGCCACTACTTGTCCAACTTATACCATTGTCTAATCCGGTAATAGTGCCACTGTGGCCAAAACCGGAGCTATCACTAACCGTGCTACCGGAGTTGTCATTAAATCTAAAGCGGCCAACAATTGATTCGTCGAGCAAAAACTGATAATCGGTGGTTAGCGAATTGCTGTTGGATATTATGTATTTTTGCCGATATTGCCAATCGAAGCCAAACCAGCCAGCTTGAGCCTGATTTGTGTTATGTGGTTTGATGTCATAAAGCGATGGCAAAATCTGTGTTAGGATAACGGCCAAAGAAACTACAAATTTTAAGAGCCTCCTCCTTTTCATTAGTTTTATTTTACCCTAAAATGATATCGTTTAAAAGCTATTTTGTTTCGCTTTCGTGTAAAACAAACAGATCTCTAATTCCTGATCAATCAAAAAACCCGCGCCTTTAGGCGCGGGTTTTTCTATCTATAGCTGAATATGGTTAGTAAGTTGGGGTGCAGTTGTAGTTGAATGTGCCAGTATAAACATCGGCTGGTTGGTATACATCTACCTCTAAGGCAAATGAAACAACTGTGGCAACATTACCTAAATCCGGGCCGGTTGACTTCATAATTTCGCGATAAGTCATATTCTGAAGCGGTGCCCATAATGTAGCTTGTGCTCCATTAAAGACGGTATCGGTATCGGTGGTGTTTACACCGAAGGCACCGGAGTTTACGTTTGCTGTGCCGGTTGGTGAGGCCCAGGCGATTGGCGTGGTCCAAGCAGCATCTGTACCGTGACCATCGATATTATTACCGGAGTATTGCCCCTTCATGACACCGTTTGCATCACTTACTGCGTCGGTGGTTGATTTAATGGTAACACTATAACCATTTTGAGCATTGGTTTTAACAAATAGGCTATGGCCAGCAGTTTTTGGAACACCGACTGTCAAATTACCAAAGGAGATGTTGTCGAATGTGGAATTAACCGATGCAACGGTTGTGGCACCAGCATCATTGATATCTGTACCTGAATTGATACCAACAACGGTAAAGGCCAAAGTGGAATCAACTGTAGCACTCATAGATGTTCCAGATACAACCGCAAAAGCAATAACGGTCGAATCGATGATATTAGAAGCTGTCTCAGCTCTTAGGTCTGCGATTGTGTCGGTGTTGAAGGTGGTTACTTTAATAAAACAGGTTCCTGCTGAGTTGTTGGTTGGGTTTGGGTTACAACCTGTAGCACCAGCTTCGATAGGAGGATTCCCAGCACCATCTATCTGCCAGCCTATAACATTTGCTGCAACTAAGGCTGTGCCAGCAGCGCTCGTCATATAAAGGATATCTGTAGCGGCATCAGTGGTTTTGTCTAATGTCCAAGCACCGTTAATACCGGTTAAAGAAGCGTTCAACGAGGTGCTAGTTGGGTCAAAAGCTGTTGGGTTTGCACTCGAGCCTGAAGCTGCTTTAAGATAAGACATCTTGATACCTTTAACAGTACCGTTAGTTTTTACTTTCATGTTGAAAGTATAGTTTGAGTTACCGGATGCCAAAGGGTTACTCAAAGTTACTTTAGCATCATACAGCATAGCTGCGTTGGCTGGTGTGTATGCGAGGAAAACCATCACAAACGCCACCAGTAGGGATACGACTTTCTTGGAGATGTTAGTCATCTACCTCCTCCTTCTAATTAATTTACTATTTTAGTTAATGATAAGCGAAATAATTTGTTTAATAAGTTTTTATTTTGTATCTACACAAAAGAAGTGGTTAGAAACAGTAAACCACAAATTTAAACTTTTCCCTCTCTTTTTCCACCTCCCTTTCTTAGTGCCTAATAAACAAACTAAAAATAACCTGTTTCTACAATTAACTCCGCTACAATAATATTCCAGGTTACCTCGAGAGTCGTGTCAATAGAATATATTGTGGACAAACTAAGTTCAAATCATCAAGAGCTGTTTTGCATGGACAACAGCTGCCAATACTCTTCGTCTTTTAAAAACCGACCAGAATAGTAGCTTTGTATTGGGTTATTTTAGCTATACCGTTTTCTATCTCAAAATCCTTTTTGGTGTTATTTTCTAAATTGACATTTATGGTGCCTTTAACTAATTTGGTGAATATCGGTGTGTGGCCGGAGAGCACTGCCAAATTGCCGTATGGCACAGGTAGTATAATTGATTTTGCTTTGCCTTCTAAAAGAATTTTATCCAAATTAACCACCAAAACATCCATCTCTTTGGGCAGAGGCTTTTTGGGATCTGCCTCAGGGGGGAGTTGTTGGAGTGGTTTATCTGGCATTTTATTTGTGGATCTCCTTCCATTTCTCTTCTACGCTGTGTATGTTGCCTGCCATATAAAAAGGCTCATCGGAGAAGTCGTCGTATTCACCTTTTAATATTTTGTCTATGCCCTCAACCGTTTCTGCAACGGGAACATATTCTCCTTTAACATTAGTGAACTTTTCGGCAGTGAAAAATGGTTGTGATAAAAACTTTAATAGCTTTTTGGCTCTCTGCACGGTAATTTTTTCTTTCTCTGACAGCTCATCTTCTCCTAAAATGGCGATAATGTTTTGCAAAGAACGGTATCTTTCTAATAGCTTTAACGCCTCGCGGCGTGTTTTGTAGTGCTTTTCACCTAAGACTTCGGCATCAATTGTCGAGGATGAATCAAGTGGATCCATGGCCGGATAGATTTTTTGTTGGGCAATTTTACGGGAAAGAACCACAACGGAATCTAGGTGAGAGAATATTGCTTGTATGGCTGGATCGGAAAAGTCATCTGCCGGCACATAGATTGCTTGCACCGAAGTAATAGAGCCTGTTGGGGTAGAAACAATGCGCTCTTGAACCTCGCCAATTTCGGAGGCGAGAGTAGATTGATAGCCGGTTTCGGAGGGGATTCTTCCAAGCACAATTGACACCTCCATCCCGGCCTGAATAAAGCGGAAAATGTTATCAACAAAAAGCAGAATATCGTTCTTTTTCCAATCTCGCAAATATTCTGCGATAGTAATACCTGTTAACGGAGTGCGAAAACGCATGGCGGGAGATTCATTCATTTGTCCAAGTACAATGGCCACATTAGGCAAAACGCCGGTATCTTTAAGTGATAAATAAAGTTCATTTCCCTCCCTGGTGCGTTCGCCAACACCGGTAAAGACCGAATTGTTACCATGTTTCATGGTGGTATTGTGGATAATCTCGGTTACCAGCTGAGTCTTACCCACACCGGCACCACCGAAGAAGCCGATTTTACCTCCTTTAATAAACGGAGTTAAAAAGTCTAAAGCTTTTATGCCGGTTTCGATGATAGTATCTGAGGTGTTGACTTCCATAAAATTCGGACTTGGTTTATAAACAGGGTGCTTCTCTTTTGTGCTTATGGGACCGCAATTATCAACAGGATCACCAAAAACATTAACGATTCTCCCTAATAGCTCAGGTCCAACCGGCACCTTTAAAACATCACCGCTGTCTTCCACCTCCATGCCCACCTTTAGGCCGGTTGAATTTCCCATAGCCAAAGATCTAACAGTATGGTTTGGCAGATGTTCGAATACCTCTAAGATTAGGCGCTCGGAGTGTTCAAGCACCTCCATGGCATTATGGAGATCTGGCAATTCGTTAGGGAAAAGCACATCAACCACCGCGCCATGAATACCAACAATTTTTCCAATTTTCTTTGAAACTGTAGATTCTACCATAATGCGCTCCCGGCAAAGACCTCAGATATCTTTTTATCAATAATTTTTCGGCGTTGCTTGTTGTAGTCTTGTGTTAAATCGGAAAGCAGAGTTTTTGCATTCTCTGTTGCCGCTTGCATGCCAACCATTTGAGCAGAAAATTGAGCCAATCTGGAGTCAAGAATCTGCTGTTGAAAGGTGGCGGCTCTTAGCTTTGCTTCGATATCTTTAATTAATTCCTCTAGTGTAGGTTCAAAAAGAAATTTAATTTTTTCTTTTGGATCGGGGGTTTCGTTGAATTTGGCGGGTGGCACAACAAGAATGGTGTTAACCACGTCTCTATTTACAGTATTAATATATCGAGTATAAACTAACATAATTCTGTCGTAGTAGGGGAACATTTCAACCAATCTCAACAGATCGCTGGCTTCAAATGTATCAACAAGTTCATACGGATAAAACTTAAAATGAAATTTCTTGTTATTTAAATAATGCTCTTGACCTTTACGGCCAATCAGAAAAAAATCAGCATCCAGGTTGTTTGCCAGAATCTCCGATTCAACCTTTCTAAAGATCTCGGCATTGAACTTTCCACACAAGCCTTGATTGGAGCTTACTACTACGATAGCCTTTTTGAGTGGCTTGTCGTCGGCGGGTGCTGTTTCAGACTTTTTCTGCCCATCCTTTTTATTCTCTAACTCTTTTTGATAAAACAACTCTTTATATAAGTTTAGCTCTGCCAGCATCTGGTTGGCTTCATCTACAAACCTTTTTGAAGACAGAACTTTATCGCGCAATGCCATCATGCGCATAGCGGCAATCTGTTGCATGGCGTTTGCGAAGCCTCCAACAGATTTTACAACCCCCATCTTCTCTTTTATTTCGTTGATTGATGCCATATGTTATTACCTATTACTCTTTTTTCTCATTTTTATTGTCTGTTTGCTGATTTACCTCTTGCGTTGGCTCTTTAGGCGGCTGATTTTTATTTTGAATCTTGTCTAAAGACTCTTTAAGAGCAGCAGCTGCCTTTGTTTGAGCGTTTGATACAAAGTCTGAAATAAATTGCTCGAGGAAGGAAGTGTCTTTATCCTCGACTTTTCCTGTTGAGCTTAAAAAATCGTTCATTGGTGCATACTTTGTAATATTTTCTCGGTAAAAATCAACCAATTCCTTTTTAAGCTGAGTTACCAGCTCCATATCAATATAGTCGATCATGCCGCTGGTTGCCACATACAGCAAAATGCACTCTTCGGAAACTGAATAGCAGTAGTTAGATGGTTGATTAAAAAACTCTAAAATGCGTTTGCCTCGATTAATTTCTCTTTCTGTGTCTTCCGTTAGCTCTGTATTCATGGTTTCATAAGATTTAACTTCGTTATATCTTGCTAATTGTCCACCCGCTACACCACCAAGCCTGCGCAAGACTTTGGACTGTATTGAGCCGCCAATACGAGAGACGGATGCACCAGAATTAACAGCTGGCAAGATACCGTCGTGCATGAGTTGGGCGTCAAGATAAATATGACCATCGGTAATTGACATCAAATTAGTGGTGATATATTCAGAGATGTCGCCATTTTGAGTTTCGCTAACAGGTAGCGCAGTAATTGAACCACCTCCAAACTCTTTGTCTACTTTGGCTGCTCTTTCTAAAAGTCTTGAATGAAGATAGAATATGTCGCCAGGATACGCGTCTCTACCCGGTGAACGTTTGAGCAATAATGACATTTGGCGATAAGCTTTGGCGTGTTTGGATAGGTCATCGTATACAACTACCGCTTCACGTCCAAGATCGGAGAAATATTCAGCAACGGCGCACCCTGCGTAGGGGGCCAGGTAGTTAAGAGATGGTGGATCGTCAGAGCTACCCATAACAATCGCTGTATAAGCCAGAGCGTTTCTTTTTTGCAAATACTGGGCAATGGATTTTACTTTGGCTTTTTGAGCCCCTATCGCCACGTACACACAGATAACGTTTTCATCCGCTAAGTTGCAAATAATATCTATCATTAATCTGGTTTTGCCGCTTTTGCGATCTCCTGTTACCAACTCTCTTTGTCCTCGGCCTATTGGAATGATTGAATCAGTCACAACAAAGCCTGTTTTGAGTTGATCTACAATGGGGGTTCTTTGAAAAACCGGAGGCGCCGGACGCTCTACGTTCATCTGCTTGTCTGCCTCAATATCTCCTTTGCCGTCCAACGGTTTGCCGATGGGCGAGACAATACGACCAAGAATTTCGTTACTAACCGGTATGCCAAGTCTGCTTTGAGTCGAATATACCAAATTGCCTTTTTTAACTGTAAAATAGTCGCCCAATACGACTGTTTCCACCAGCTCTTCTGATATTCCTAAAACTAAAACCAAGACATCGCCTTCCGACGTTTCAACTCTGAGAACATCATCTATTCTTGCATTGTTTAACCCGCTAACCTTACAAACCCCGTCTCCAATATATACTACTTCGCCAACCTCAATAATATAAGGTTTATCCTCCACCTGAGGCATAGATTTGGAAAGAGACTGAGCCAACTTACTATTCTCGGGGTTCTTTACCGGTATTTTGTGGCCCAATTCTTTGGGGCTGATATCAGTTGTTAGAAAATCGTCAAATTTGGACATAAAAATATTGGAAGCTGTTAAGCAAT